>NZ_JBHVEU010000592.1:0-4579 GCF_042802075.1 Kitasatospora sp. NPDC057518 | reverse complement strand
AGAACCCCGACGAGGGCATCTGGGAGGTCCGCGGCCCCCGCCGCCACTTCGTCCACTCCAAGGTCATGGCCTGGGTCGCCGTCGACCGCACCATCGAACTGCTGGAACGGACCGACGAGCAGGGCCCGTTGGAGCGGTGGCGCGCGCTGCGCGACACCATCCACGCCGACGTCTGCGAGCACGGCTACGACCCGGACCGCAACACCTTCACCCAGTCCTACGGCTCAGCCGAACTCGACGCCTCCCTGCTGCTGATCCCCCAGGTCGGCTTCCTACCCCCGGACGACAAGCGCGTCATCGGCACCATCGAGGCCATCCAGCGCGAACTGTCCACCGAGGACGGCTTCGTCCTGCGCTACCCCACCGACGGCGGAGTGGACGGCCTGCCGGGCGACGAAGGCGCCTTCCTCGCCTGCTCCTTCTGGCTCGCCGACGCCCTCGCCCTGATCGGCCGCACCGACGAGGCCCGCGAACTGTTCGAGCGCCTGCTGTCGATCCGCAACGATCTGGGCCTGCTCGCCGAGGAGTGGGACCCGCGCCTCAAGCGCCAGGTCGGCAACTTCCCCCAGGCCTTCAGCCACGTCCCGCTGATCGACACCGCCCTGCGGCTCACCCAGCCCCTCGGCCCGGAATCCTGGGACACCACAGCTCCGTGAGACCGGCAACCACAGGGCCGGGAAGTGATCAACAGCACACTGGTTCCGCCTCTCGCCGGTGGTGCAGACTGAGCGCTTCGCGCACGCCCCACATCCGGGCGCGCGGATTCCGTTCAGGGGGATTTGATGGAACGTCGTACGGTTCTGCGTGGACTGGTGGGCCTGCCGGCCGGAGCGATGGCGGTGCTCTCCGCCGCCCGACCGGCCTGGGCCGACTTCACCACGACGGTGAATCCGTCGGCCAACTGGGGGACCTGGGAAGGGTGGGGCACCTCGCTGGCCTGGTGGGCCAACCAGCTCGGCCCCCGGGAGGACCTGGCCGATGTGCTGTTCAGTCGGAAGACCGTCCGGTTCCAGGGGCAGACGGTACCCGGGCTGGGGATGAACGTGGTCCGCTACAACGTCGGCGGCTCGGGAACGAACAGCATCGGCGGCAGGACGATGAAGCCCGGTCCGACACTGGACGGCTTCAAGCAGATCGAGGGCTACCAGCTCGACTGGGCCTCCGCGGACCCGCAGTCGTCCAGCTGGAACTGGAACGCCGACGCGCACCAGCGCGACATGATGTGGCTGGCCCGGGACCGCGGCGCCGACAGGTTCGAGCTCTTCAGCAACTCGCCGATGTGGTGGATGCTGAAGAACGACGACCCCCGCGGAGCGCCGGACGGCTGGAGCTGCAACCTGCGGGACGACAACTTCGGCCGCCACGCGGCGTACATGGCGACGGTGGCCCGGTACGCCCATGATCACTGGGGCATCGACTTCACCTCCGTCCAACCGGTCAACGAGCCGGGGGCCAACTGGGGTGGCTACTCGCCGGACCTCATCGGCGGACAGGAGGGCTGCCACTACGACCGGCCCCGACTGGCCGAGATCATCCGGCAGACCCGCACCCAGCTGGACGCGCGCGGCCTGCACTGGATGATGGTGGCGGGCCTCGACGACTGGGGCGTCGGCAGCGCCGCGTACAACTGGCACGACAACCCCGACTTCGACGCCGCCACCCGCGCGGCCGTGGGACGGGTGAACGTCCACGGCTACGACGTCGACGGTGACCGCGACGCGCTGTACAAGATGGTGGCGGCGGACGGCAAGAACATCTGGATGTCCGAGTACGGCGACGGTGACACCAGCGGCCTCCAGCTCGCCCGGAACCTCAACTTCGACCTGCGCTGGCTGCACCCCACGGCGTGGGTCATCTGGCAGATCCTCGACTGGGAGAACTACGGGGCGATCACCCTCACCAACGGGGTGATCGGCGCCGTCAACCCGAAGTACTTCCTGCTCGCCCAGTACATGCGGCACATCCGCCCCGGCATGACGATCATCGACGCGGGCCACCCCGACGCCGTCGCGGCCTACGACAGCGTGAACCACAAGCTGGTCATCGTCGCCGTGAACTACGGGGAAGGACAGTGGATCAACTTCGACCTCTCCCGGTTCGGCAGGCCCGGACAGGACGGTGCCCTGGTCGAGCGGTGGGCCACCGGGACGGACGCCGGCGGTGAGCGCTACCAGCAGCACGCGGACACCGTGATGCGCGGCACCCGGTTCTGGTCCTACTTCAACGCCCGTACCGTGCAGACCTTCGAGGTCTCCGACGTCCACCTGTAGGACGTCCGCCGGCAAGGGGCCCCGCCCCGGTGCCCGCCCTGCCCGTCGACCCGGTCGGTCGACGGGCAGGGGCCGGGGCTCACTCCTGTACGGGCAGGCACTCGTCGAGCAGGCCGACGATGTCGCGCCAGGCCCGCTGGGCCTGCCGCGGGTGGTGGGCGACGCCGGGGAGCACGGCGTGGCCGACCGTCGGGTGGTGGAAGGCGTGCTGGGCGCCGCCGTAGACCACCAGGCGCCAGTCGACGCCCGCGGCCCGCATCTCGGCGGCGAAGGCGTCCCGCCGCTCGGCGGGCATGATCGGGTCCTCCGACCCGACCCCGGCCCACACCGGGCAGCGGATCCGGGCGGCCTCCCCCGGACGGCCCGTGACCAGGCCGTTCACCGTCCCGATCGCCCGCAGGTCGACGCCGTCACGCCCGAGTTCCAGCGCGATCGCGCCCCCGGTGCCGTAGCCGATGGCGGCGATCCGCTCGGGGTCGGTCCGCGGTTCGGCGAGCAGCACGTCGAGGGCCGCGTGGCCGATGCCCCGCATCCGGTCGGGGTCGTCGAGCAGCGGCATCACCCGCGCCAGCATCTCCTGCGGGTCGCTGATCCAGCGCCCGCCGTGGAGGTCGAAGGCCAGTGCCACGTAGCCCAGTTCGGCGAGGGCGTCGGCCCGGCGGCGCTGGAAGTCGTTCAGGCCGGGCCCCTCGGGCCCGATCAGGACCGCGGGCCGGCGGCCGGTTCCGGCGGGCAGCGCGAGGTGCCCGATCATCGTCATTCCGTCGGCCGGGTACTCGACCGTACGCGTGGTGACCATCGTCATGGAACGGGACTGTAGTGAGGACCGGCCCCCGCCCGGGCCCGACTTAGCCGTCGGCAGAGCGGGCGGCCCGCCGCCCCGCCGCAGGCCCATCCGCCGCTCGCGCACCCGTAGACTCGGGCGCGAGCCGGACGGGATGAGGACCGATGGACTACTGCCGCCACGAGTTGAGCAACTGCGCGGACTGCGCTCCGCGGGCGCAGCCCCGCGAGGGCGCGCCCGGCGCCGAGTGGGACGGCTGGCCGCCGTCGGCGATCATCGTCCACGCCAGCCGGAAGGCGCATCTGCCGGGCTGCCCCCACATCCTCCCGGCCGACGTCGAACCGCCGGTCTACGGCTGGGTGCTCGACCCCTCGCCGGGGGCGTGGCGCCGGCTCTCCGACTCCAACCCGCTGCACGCCACCGGGGGCAACACCCAGCGCTCCGCGACCAGCCGCTGTCAGGACTGCGACGCCACCCAGTAGGCCGTACCGGAGGTCGGGGGCACGGTCACCGCGAACGTCCCGGCGGCCGCCGCTGCGCTTCGCGTCGGAGCGGCTCCGCTGCGTGAGAGACTGGCGCGGTCAGTGTGATCCCTGTGCAAGGAGTGGACATGGCCGACCGCCAGAACGGCACCGTGAAGTGGTTCAACGACGAGAAGGGCTACGGGTTCATCACCCCGGAGTCCGGCCCGGACCTGTTCGTGCACTTCAGGTCGATCGAGGGGGCCGGCTTCAAGTCCCTCGTCGAGGGCCAGCGGGTGACGTTCGAGGCGGTCCAGGGCCAGAAGGGGATGCAGGCCGACAAGGTCCAGGTCGTCGAAGGCTAGGGCGTGCACCGGGCCTGACGGGCGGCGGCCCGGCTACACCGGCCGCCGGCCGGTGAGCCTCTGCCACCGGTCCCGTGCCTCGTCCAGTTCGCGGCGGGCCCCGGGGATGCGCGTGTCCGCCTTCTGGCGGGCCAGCACGTCGGCGAGCCGGCGCCGGGCCTCCTCCTGGTCGGCCGTGTCCTCGACCGCTTCGCGCAGGTCGGCCTCGGCCCGGGGCACGAGCGCCTGGCGTTCGGCCGTGGCCGCCTTGGCGTCGGCGGCGGCGTTGAACACCTCGACGACGAACTTCCGGACCTCGGCCTCGGGCGTCCCGTCCAGCGGGACGGAGACCATCTGCCGACGGCCGGTCGGAAGCGCCACGTAGACGTGGCCGTCGGTGCCGGAGTACTCGTCGAGGAGCGCGACCTCGTGCAGCGGGTACTCCGCCGTACGGCCCTCGGCCGTCACCTCCAGGGCTCGGTCGTACAGCCGCAGGCTGTCCCCGAGGGAGGACCTCAGCGACCCCCGGTCCGGGGACCGGAGCCGGTCCAGGTGCGCCCGGGCCTCGCCGACCCGGCTCGCGTGGGCCCGCTCGGCCGCTTCGACGGCGGAGCGGGCCCTGCCGCGTTCGCGGCCCGCCTCGCGCTTCAGGTCGCGGAGCTTCCCTCGGGCGGCGTCCTGGTCGCGCGGGTGGTGGGCGTACGCACCGCTCCAGAGGCC
>NZ_JBHVEU010000591.1:0-4586 GCF_042802075.1 Kitasatospora sp. NPDC057518 | reverse complement strand
CCTGTAGGCGGGCACGCGTACGGCCCCCTCCGGAGCGCTCCGGAGGGGGCCGTACGGACGTCAGGGTGCTCAGACCATGGTGTCCAGGATCTCCTTGACCATCTCCATGGTGGTGCCCGGGTGCAGGAAGGCGAAGCGGGCGACCGTCTCGCCGTCCCAGCCGGTGGGGGTGACGAAGCCGATCTGGTCCGCGAGCAGCTGCTGCGACCAGCGGTAGTAGTCGTCGTTGGTCCAGCCCCTGCGCTTGAAGCAGACCGCCGAGAGCTGCGGGTCGAACAGCAGCTCCAGGTGCTCGCTCTCGCGGATCAGCTGGGCCGTCTCCCGGGCCAGGGTGAGGCCGGCCTCGATGGCGTCGGTGTAGGCCTGGACGCCGTGGACGGCCAGCGAGAACCAGAGCGGCAGGCCGCGGGCGCGCCGGGTCAGGTGGTAGGCGTAGTCGGTGGGGTTCCACTCGTCGCCCTCGGTGTGCAGGACGTCCAGGTAGGAGGCGTCCTGGGTGTGCACGGCGCGGGCGAGCTGCGGGTTGCGGTAGATCAGCGCGGCGCAGTCGAAGGGGGCGAACAGCCACTTGTGCGGGTCGACCACGAAGGAGTCGGCGTGCTCGATGCCGTTGTAGCGCTCGCGCACCGAGGGGGCGAACAGGCCGGCGCCGCCGTAGGCGCCGTCCACGTGGAACCAGAGGTCGCGCTCGCGGGCGACCTCGGCCAGGCCGGCCAGGTCGTCGACGATGCCCTCGTTGGTGGTGCCGGCGGTGCCGACGACGGCGATCACCGTCTCCGGGTTCGGGTCGGCGGCCAGGGCGGCGCGCAGCGCCTCGCCGGTGAAGCGCCGGTTGACGGTCGGGACCTTGAAGGCCTCGACGCCGATGATGTTGAAGGTGTTCTTGACCGAGGAGTGCACCTGGTCGGCGACGGCTATCCGCAGCCGGGCCTCCGGGCCGACACCCAGCTTGCGGCGGGCGGTGTCGCGGGCGACCACCAGGGCGGACAGGTTGCCCGCCGAGCCGCCGGACACGAAGCAGCCGCCGGCCGACTGGGGCAGGCCCGCGCGGTCGGCGATCAGGCGCAGCACCTGGTTCTCGGCGGCGATCGCGCCGGCCGCCTCCAGCCAGGAGATGCCCTGGAGGGAGGCGCAGGAGACGACCATGTCGAACAGCAGCGCGGCCTTGGTCGGGGCACACGGGATGAAGGACAGGTAGCGGGGGCTGTCGGCGGAGATGACCGCCCGGGACAGCTCGTGGTCGTAGAGCTTGAGCACGTCGACCGGGTTGTTGCCGTCCTGGTTCAGCAGGCCGGCCAGCTGGGTGCGCAGGTGCTCGCCGTCACCGGGGTGGTCGAGCGGGACGGGGTCGTACTGCAGCCGCTCCCGCATGTAGTCGAAAACCAGGTCGACCAGCTCGTTGTCGGGCCGGTGCATGCGGTCGGGTGCTGCGGACACGGCGGTCCCTCTCGGCGTGGGGGTGTCGGGGGGCGTCCGGTCGGCGGGACGCTTCACCGCGACGACCGGACGTGATCAGCGTAGGCAGCACCGGGCCCTCCCCGCGCGTCGGAACGCGGCTGGTCAGGCAGGTTTCGGGCGTCTTCGGGCGGGTCCGCGCAGGATTCCTGCGTACGGTCCGGGGGCGGCCGGCGGGCGGTCAGCCGATGAGCTGGGAGAGGACCACCGAGGAGCGGCTGCGCTGCACCCCGGGCTCGCGCCGGATGCGCTCGATGACGGCCTCCAGGTGGCGCATGTCGGCGGCCCGCAGGTGCACCAGGGCGTCCGGGTCGCCGGTGACCGTCCAGGCGGCGACCACCTCGGGGAACTGCCGCAGGCTGGCGAGGATCTCCTCGGGGGCGGTGCGCTCGCGGCAGTAGACCTCGACGAAGGCCTCGGTCTGCCAGCCCAGCACGGACGGGTCGAGCACCACGGTGAAGCCCCGCACCACGCCGCGCGCCCGCAGCCGGTCGATCCGCCGGCGCACGGCGGTGGCGGAGAGGTTCACCTGCAGCCCGATCTCGGCGTACGAGGCGCGGCCGTCGCTGCCGAGCCGGGCGAGCAGGAGCCGGTCGGTCTCGTCCAGGTCGGCCCCGACCACCTCGTGCGCTCGGCTGCTGGTCATGGGTGAGGGGCTCCACGGGTCGTACGGGGGGTTCGGCGGGGCGCTCCGGCGGCGGGCTGCCACTGCCGAAACGGTTCGCCACCATTCTGGCGGATGACCTGGACGAGTTCACCGCCGTCGGATGACGGGCGGGCGGCCGTCACGGGACGAGCAGCACGATCTTCCCCCGGGTGCGGCCCTCGGCGCTGAGCGCCTGGGCGGAGGCGGCCTGGGCCAACGGGAAGGTGGAGGCGACGGTGACGGTCAGCCGGCCGTCGTCGGCGAGCGCGGCCAGCTCGGCGAGGTCGTCGGCGTCCGGGCGGACCCAGACGTACCGGCCGCCGAGCGCCTTGACCCCGTAGTCGGTGATCGAGGCGATCCGGCCCGGGTCCGCCACCAGGCCGGCCGAGAGCTGGACGGCGCCGTGGCCGACCAGGTCGAGGGCGGCGTCCACCCCGTCGGGGGCGAGCGCGCGGACCCGGTCGGCCAGGCCCTCGCCGTACACCACCGGCTCGGCGCCGAGGCCGCGCAGGAAGTCGTGGTTGCGCTCGGCCGCGGTGCCGATCACCCGGGCGCCGCGGGCCCGGGCCACCTGCACCGCCAGGTGGCCGACCCCGCCCGCGGCGGCGTGCACCAGGACGGTCTCCCCCTCGGCGAGGCGCAGCGCCCGCAGGCCCTGCAGCGCGGTGAGCCCGGCCAGCGGCAGGCCGCCGGCCTGCGCCCAGTCCAGCGCGGCCGGCTTGCGGGCCAGGGTGCGGACCGGGGCGGAGACCAGTTCGGCGTAGGTGCCGTGCTCGACGGCGTCCTTGCGGACGTAGCCGTACACCTCGTCGCCCGGGGCGAACTCGGTGATCCCGCCGCCGACCGCGCGGACCACGCCGGCCACGTCCCAGCCCATGACCAGCGGGAAGTGCGCGTCGAGGATGCCGTCCAGGGCGCCGTCCCGGACCTTCCAGTCCACCGGGTTCACCCCGGCCGCCCGGACCTCGACCAGGACGGAGTCGGGCCCGACCTTGGGGTCGGGCAGGTCGGTGTACTCGACCGCCTCGGGGCCGCCGTAGCGGTTGATCGCGATTGCTTTCATGGGCTCAGCCATACCCGTCGGCTTCGAAGTATCGATTCGGCCACGCCCGGAAGCATCCGATTCGACGAGCGGTTCTCGTCACATCGACAGGATGGCCATCGTCACTCTGACGCTAAGCGGTTAGAATAGATAGCGTCAGTTAGACGAAAAGGCCCCACCGCTAGCTCGGCCGCACAGAAGGGCACCCGCCCGTGACCACCACCATCACCGAGACCCACGGCGTCGACCCCACTCCGACGCCGCTCGCTCTGCTGCTGCTCGGCCGCGAGGCCGACCCGAACAGCGAGCGCGGCGTCGAATGCCCCGGTGACCTCCCCCCGGCCTCCGACCCCCACCTCGTCGAGCGCGCCCGCGCGGCCAAGGCCGCGCTCGGCGACCGCGTCTTCATCCTCGGCCACCACTACCAGCGCGACGAGGTGATCGAGTTCGCCGACGTCACCGGCGACTCCTTCAAGCTCGCCCGCGACGCGGCCGCCCGCCCCGAGGCCGAGTACATCGTCTTCTGCGGCGTGCACTTCATGGCCGAGTCCGCGGACATCCTCACCAGCGACCGCCAGCAGGTCGTCCTGCCGGACCTCGCGGCCGGCTGCTCGATGGCCGACATGGCCACCGCCGAGCAGGTCGCCGAGTGCTGGGACGTGCTGACCGACGCCGGCATAGCCGACGTCACCGTCCCGGTCTCGTACATGAACTCCTCCGCCGACATCAAGGCCTTCACCGGCCGGCACGGCGGCCTCATCTGCACCTCCTCCAACGCCAAGCGCGCCCTGGAGTGGGCCTTCGAGCAGGGGCAGAAGGTGCTCTTCCTGCCCGACCAGCACCTCGGCCGCAACACCGCCGTACGGGACATGGGCTTCTCGCTGGACGACTGCGTCGTCTACAACCCGCACCGGCCGAACGGCGGCCTGACCGCCGAGCAGCTGCGGGACGCCAAGATGATCCTCTGGCGCGGCCACTGCTCGGTGCACGGCCGGTTCAGCCTGGACTCGGTGAACGACGTCCGCGAGCGGATCCCCGGCGTGAACGTCCTGGTGCACCCCGAGTGCAAGCACGAGGTCGTCGCGGCCGCCGACATGGTGGGCTCGACCGAGTACATCATCAAGGCGCTGGACGCCGCCGAGCCCGGCTCCAAGTGGGCCATCGGCACCGAGCTGAACCTGGTCCGCCGCCTGGCCAAGGCGCACCCGGACAAGGAGATCGTCTTCCTGGACCGGGCGGTCTGCTTCTGCTCGACCATGAACCGGATCGACCTGCCGCACCTGGTCTGGGCGCTGGAGTCGCTGGTCGAGGGCCGGGTGCCGAACGTGATCACCGTCGACCCGGAGACCGAGACGTACGCCAAGGCGGCGCTGGACCGGATGCTGGCCCTGCCGTAGCCGTCCGCGGACAACAGCCGAAGGGCGGGCCCCCTCCGTGGTGGAG
>NZ_JBHVEU010000590.1:0-4598 GCF_042802075.1 Kitasatospora sp. NPDC057518 | reverse complement strand
CCACGGAGCCGTTCCGCGGTCCGGGCGCTACCGCGCGGCGACGGCGGCCTCCACGGGTCGCTCCGGTGGCCGGAACGGCCCCCAGGTGAACGCGGGCAGCCAGGCGTCCGGCGCGGCGCTCCAGGCCAGTCCGGAGACCTGCCCGACCGTCCGCCGGCCGGTGAGCGACCGGAGCAGGTCGTGGCGGTGCCCCTGGAGGACGGCGGCCGGCTCGCCGTCACCGGCCTGCCACTCGGCGCCCGCCGTCCGGATGCGCAGCGCCGGAAGCCCATGGGAGCGCACCGAGTTGGCGAAGCCCCGGACGACCAGGTCCAGGGCGGAGGGGTACGACGGCTGGTCCGCGACCACCGGCGCCCGGAGCGCGCCGCGCAGGTCGAGCTCGTGGGTGAACGCGTCCATCATCATCATGGTGTGCCGCAGCTGCGGCGTGTCCGAGAGCACCCGCTCCACCGGGCCGTCCAGCCGCGACCACTCCTCGAGCAGGCCGGCCAGGCCGGTGCCGGACTCGGCGTGCGGCACCTCCCACAGGTTGCCGGGCACGTCGGCGGCCACCGTCCGGCAGACCTCGACCAGGTGGCCGAGCAGGTCCAGGACGGTCCACCCGGGACAGGCGGGGACCGGGACGCCGGCCGCCCCGGGCCGGGCGGCGAGCAGCAGTTCGGTGATGTTCCGCCGGGACCGGCGGTAGGCCACGCAGTCGGGCGCCCGGTCCCAGAGCGGCTCGGGCGGGGCCTCGTCCTGCTGGTGACGCGTGTTCATGCGCGCACTCCTTCGATGGGACGGCCTGGACGGGGAACGGACCCGACGGCGCCGGGGACCAGCTCCCGCACGGCCCCATTCCACCGCGCCGCCGGGGATTTCGACAACACGGTCCGCGGTACCCCCGGGCGCGGTTTCCGAGGCCTTTCGACGGTCTGGCCGAGGAAACCTTAGGTGAGGAAAGGCCGCTTGGTGAAAGGGAGTTCGGGTAGTGACGGTCGTCCGGCCGAAAAGAACGCAACCGCGGAGATGCGGCCGCCCCCGCCGCCCCCGGAGCATGGAGGGGCCGTCATTCAGGACGCTGGGCTGGGAGGGATCGTGCCGACGACCTTCGGATCACTGCGCCGACTGGTGCTGACACCGTCACTGGCCTCGGTGGCCTTCGCCGGAAGGGGCTTCCCGGTGACCCCCACGGCCGCCACCGAACGCCTGGAGGCGGTGCCCCAGGCGGTGGTCTGCGGCTTCGAGTGGGGCATCGACGCCCGCAACCAGTGGGAGGTCGAGCGCCGGCTGCGCCTGGTCGACCCGGAGCAGCGCGGATTCGCCTACGAGGGCGCCACGATGGCCTTCACCGTCCTGGACGCGACGGGCCGGGGCAGCCGCACCCGCGACCTGCTGGCCGGGCCGGGGCAGCCGCACATCTTCCTGGCGTACATCGGCATCGGCTTCGCCATGGCGCGCCTGCCGCGGCCGCTGTGGCGCAAGGTGCTGCCGGACCTGGCCGGGACGCCGTACCACCCGACGATGAGCTGGCTGGCGGTCGACGGGTACGGCTTCGACCTCGCCTACTTCGGCACCCGGCGCTGGGTGGACGAGCAGCGCGAGGTGAAGCCGTACCCGTGGCAGGGCGCGCCGGAGTACTTCCGGCGGGCCGTCGACCAGGGCATCGGGCGGGCGCTGTGGTTCATCCACGGCGGGGTGCCGGAGCAGGTGGCCGTCGCGGTGCGGAGGTTCCGCGCCGACCGGCGGGCCGACCTGTGGAGCGGGGTGGGACTGGCCGCGACCTTCGCCGGCGGCGCCACGGCGGACGGCCTGGCCGCACTGCGCGGGGAGGCGGGGGAGCACCGGGCGGAGCTCGCCCAGGGGTCGGTGTTCGCCGCGAAGGCGCGCGCGTACGCGGGCTTCGTGCCCGCGCACTGCGAGGCCGCCGCCACGGCCCTGACCGGCCTGTCGGTCGACGGGGCCGCGAAGCTGGCCGACGACTGCGCGGTGGACGAGCCCGCCGCGGCCGGCCGTGCCCCGGGCGCCACCACCGCCGGACCGCCGGCGTACGAGCTGTGGCGGGCCAACGTGCGGACGCACTTCCGTGCCGCCGGGCAGCCGGACCGGCCCCGGCCGCCCGCGGCGGCCCCCGCGAACTGAGCAGGTGCGGAGAAGCCCAGCCGGAGCCGGCCGGGCACCATCCGCGTGGCAGCGCACCGACGTGAGGAAGACCTGAGAGGAGAATGGCGTGCCCAGTGCATGGCGAACGCTCCGACGACGCGTTCTCACCCCGAGCACCTCGGAGACCCTACTGGAGAAGCGCGGCTTCCACCGGAAGTCACCGGACGCCCAGCACCTGCTGGAGTCGGTCGGCGGGCGGTTCCTGGAGGGCTACGCGTACGCGATGGAGGCCCGGGACCCGGCGGCGGCGGAGCTCCGCCTGGAGGGCGTTCCGGCCCCGTTCCGCGGATTCGCCTACGAGGGCGCCGGCATGGGCTTCGCCGTGCTCGACGGGCTGCCGCTGTCCGGCCGCGGCTCGGTGGGGCGCTTCCTCGCCGGGCGGGGCGCGGACCACGTCTACATGGTCTACGTCGGGATCGGCTGGGCGATGGCCCGGCTGCCGAGGTTCCGCTGGCCGGACGTCGACGGGCTCGACCCGCTGCTGCGCTGGCTCGTGCTCGACGGGTACGGCTTCCACCAGGCGTACTTCCGTACCGCCCGGTACGTCCACGAGCAGTACCGCGAGCCGGCCTTCCCCTGGCCGGCCGGTGACACGCCGTCGTACGCCGGCCACGCGATCGACCAGGGCATCGGCCGGGCCCTGTGGTTCGTCGGCGGCACCGACGCGGACCTGGTCGCGACCATGATCGAGAAGTTCCCGGAGTCCCGGTGGTCCGACCTCTACAGCGGGGCCGGACTGGCGGCCACCTACGCCGGCGGCGCGGACGAGGCGGAGCTGCGGGCGTTCCGGGACCGGGCCGGACCGCACCGGGCCATCGTCGCGCAGGGCAGCGCGTTCGCGGCCGAGGCCCGACTGCGGGCCGGCCTGCTGGTCCCGCACACGGAACTGGCCACCCGGGTCCTCTGCGGCATGGGACCGGAGGAGGCGGCCAGGGTCACCCGGGACGTCCGGCCGGCCGGGCCGGTGCCGGGCGCGCTGCCCGCGTACGAGGTGTGGCGCCGGGCCGTCGCCGACCGCCTGGCGAACGACGGGGGGTGCTAGCCGTGCCCGCGACCCGCCGGGTGCCGCCCGGCCCGCCGCGCCGGGCCGCTCCGGTCCTGCTGCGCAGGCTGGTGGGGGACCGGCTGGAGCTGATGCGCTCCGCCGCGCGGGAGTACGGCGACGCGGTCCGGATCTCCATCGGCCCCAAGACGCTCTACTTCTTCAACCACCCCGAGCACGCCAAGCACGTGCTCGCGGACAACGCGGCCAACTACCACAAGGGGATCGGCCTGGTGCAGGCCCGACGCGCCCTCGGCAACGGCCTGTTGACCAGCGAGGGCGAGCTCTGGCGCAAGCAGCGCCGGCAGATCCAGCCCGCCTTCCAGCACAAGCGGATCGCCCGGCAGGCCGGGGTCGTCGCGGAGGAGGCGGTCAAGCTGGTCGGCCGGCTGCGGGCGCACGAGGGCGGCGGGCCCATCGACGTGGTCCACGAGGTGACGGCGCTCACCCTCGGGGTGCTCGGCCGCACGCTGCTGGACGTCGACCTCGGCGCCTTCGAGGCGGTCGGCCACGACTTCGAGGCCGTGCAGGACCAGGCGATGTTCGACATGGTCACCATGGGCGCGGTGCCCTCCTGGGTGCCGCTCGCCAAGCAGCTGCGCTTCCGGCGGGCCCGGCAGGACCTGCAGCGGGTGGTCGACCGGCTGGTCGCGGACCGGACCGCCCGCGACGGCGGGCGGAGCACGGGCGACGACGCGCTGTCCCGGCTGATCACGGCCACCGCGGAGGAGCCCGACCCGCGGGTCGGCCGGCAGCGGATGCGCGACGAACTGGTCACCCTGCTGCTCGCCGGCCACGAGACCACGGCGAGCACCCTCGGCTGGACCTTCCACCTGATCGACCGGCACCCCGAGGTGCGGGAGCGGCTGCACGCCGAGGCCGTCGAGGTGCTCGGCGACCGGCTGCCCGAGTTCGAGGACCTGCACCGCCTCCGGTACACCTCCAGGGTGGTGGACGAGGTCATGCGGCTCTACCCGCCGGTGTGGATCCTCCCGCGGCAGGCGCAGGCGGACGACGAGGTGGGCGGCTACCACGTGCCGGCCGGCGCCGACGTCCTGATCTGCCCGTACACCCTGCACCGCCACCCCCGCTTCTGGGACGCGCCCGAGCAGTTCGACCCGGAGCGCTTCGACCCGGACCGGGCCACGGACCGGCCGCGCTACGCCTACATCCCGTTCGGGGCGGGGCCGCGCTTCTGCGTCGGCAACCACCTCGGGCTGCTGGAGGCCGTCTTCACGATCGCCGTGGTGGCCCGGGACCTCCGGCTGGTCAAGGTGCCCGGCCACCGGGTGACGCCCGAGCCGATGCTGTCGCTGCGGGTGGCCGGCGGCCTGCCGATGACCGTGCACCCGGCCGGCTGAGGCACACCCTCCGTCGCGGCCCGGATCCCCCCGCAGAGGACCTCCGCGGGGGC
>NZ_JBHVEU010000589.1:0-4614 GCF_042802075.1 Kitasatospora sp. NPDC057518 | reverse complement strand
TCCCGGGCCTCTTCCGCCGCCCGTCCGACGGGCTCGGCGGCGAGCACGACGACCTGCCCGGCCTCGTCCTGGTCGAACACCGACGGCGCGGTCACCGCGCACTGCCCCGACGACACGCACCGCGTGGTGTCCGCCACCACCCGCGCGGCGGGCCGCTCGCGCTGCCGCTCCCCGTTCACCACAGGACCGGGACCTCGCCGAGGCCGCCCGCCAGCCGTTCGGAGTGGTCGCGCAGGCTGTGCGCGTCCACCGCCAGCCGCAGGCCGGGGAAGCGCCGGAACAGCGCGGTCAGCGCGATCTGCATCTCGGTGCGGGCCAGCGCGTTGCCGATGCAGTAGTGGCCGCCGTGCCCGAAGGCGAGGTGCGCGTTGGGGGAACGCGACGGGTCGAAGGCGTCCGGCTCCTCGAACGCCCGCCCGTCCCGGTTCGCGGCGTTGATCGCCACCAGCACCGCCTCGCCCCGCGCGATCGCCGTCCCCGCGAGGGTGACGTCCTCGCGGGCGTAGCGGGTCAGGCCCAGGGCGCCGGGCGCGGCCATCCGCAGGACCTCCTCCACGGTGGCGCGGGCCGACCCCTCCGGGTCGGCGGCGAAGCGGTCCCGCCGACCGGTGTCGCTCAGCAGGAACAGGACCCCCAGGTCGATCCGGGCCGAGGTCGTCTCGTGGCCCGCGAACAGCAGCCCCACCGCCAGGCGGGCCATCTCCTCCTCGGTGAACGAGGGGTCCTGCGCCTGTACGGCCAGGATGTCGCTGATCACGTCCTGGCCCGGCCGCTTGCGCTTCTCCTCGGCGATGGCGGACACGTACGCCTCGAACTCGGCCATGGCGGCGGCCCCGTCGGCCCCGCCGTACAGTGCGGCGATCCGCTCGGACCAGCCGCGCAGCAGGCCACGGTCCTCGACCGGCACGCCCAGCAGCTCGCAGATCACCATCACCGGCAGCGGGAACGACAGGTGGTCGTGCAGGTTGACGGCGCGTCGCGGATCTCCCGAACGCTCCTCGTCCATCGCGTCCAGGCAGGACGCGGCGAGTTCCCCGATCCGCTCGCCCAGCCGCCGCATCCGCGGCGCGCTGAACGCGGGCGCCAGCATCCGGCGCATCCGCGTGTGCTCCCGGTCCTCCTCCTCGGGCGAGGGGGCGGGGCGCGTGTGCAGCGCCGAGGACGAGATCCTCGGGGCGCCCTCGGTGTCGGGGCGCAGCCGGGAGAACCGGGTGTCGCTCAGGATCTCCCGGGCTTCCTCGTAGCGGGTCACCAGCCAGGCCGGGTCGCCGGCGGGTGTCGTCACCCGGGCGATCGGGCCTTCCTCGCGCAGGCGCGCGAGCAGCGGCGCCAGGTCCAGGGCGTTGGGGCGCTCGAAGGGTAACTGCGGTGCGGGGGCGGTCATGGTCTCTCCTCGCCGGCCGAAGGGCCACAAGAGCAGTGAACGCTTGACGGAGCCGTGCTCTCCTTGCCCGTCCGGACCAGGGCGGACGAGTGCCCTTCCGACCGACAAGTGAGAGTCGACTCTCTCTTACTGGGAGCGTAACACCACCGGCACGCACAGTCAGCCTCCAGAACGCTGCCGGGAGGAGGGCACCCGTCGAGACCGGCGGCAGCCGAAATACTGTCGCTCCGCCGGCCAGGGACGGCTACGGTGCGCCGTTGTGGATGACGAAGACCCGAAGGACCTGGTCCGGCGTGGATACGACCTGCTGTCCGCGCATTACGAACGCGCGTTCAACAGCGAGACGAAGTACGGATCGTGGATCGAGGAGTTGCTCGGGCGGCTCCCGGAAGCGGGCACGGTGCTGGACGTGGGGTGCGGGACCGGAGTCCCCGTGGCCCGGTCCCTCGCCGCAACAGGGCGCCGTGTCACGGGCGTCGACATCAGCGACGTCCAGATCCGGCGGGCACGGGAGCTGGTGCCGGAGGCCGAGTTCATCCGGGCGGACGCCACGACCCTGGCGTTCCCGCCGGGGACCTTCGACGCCGTGGTCTGCCTGTACGCGCTGATCCACATTCCGGTCGGGGAGCAGCCGGCCCTGCTGGGGCGGATCGCCTCGTGGCTGCGGCCGGGAGGCTGGCTCCTCGTCACCACCGGGCACCAGGCCTGGACCGGCACCGACAAGAACTGGCTCGGCGGCGGGGCCGCGATGTGGTGGAGTCACGCGGACGCGGCGACCAACCGGTCCTGGCTGCTGCGCGCCGGCCTGGAGGTGGCGCACGAGGAGTTCGTCCCCGAGGGCGACAGCGGCCACGTCCTGTTCTGGGCGCGGCGGCCCGTGAGCTGACGGGCCGTGCGGGGCCGTGGCAGAGCGGAGCGGTCGCGGGACGTACGCCGCCCACGGCCACGGCGGGCCCTCCGCTGATAGGTTCCAGCGATGAGCGAGCAACTACCCGACGGCGGCGTCGAACTGTCCCCCGACGACATCGAGGCCCTCCCCGCCAGGTGGTCGTCCTGCTGGGCCCCGGCTGAGGTCGCGCAGCGGTTGGCCGGGATCGGCACGCCCTGGTACGTGGCCGCAGGGTGGGCGCTGGACCTGTTCCGCGGCAGGCGGACGCGCGCCCACGGGGACATCGAGATCGGGATTCCGGCCGCGGGCTTCCCCGAGGTCCGCGACCGCTTCCCCGGGTACGCCTTCGACGCGGCGGGCAGCGGCCGGATCTGGGCGGACGCCGCGCCGGAGGTACTGGCCGCCGTCCACCAGACCTGGCTCCGCGATCCGGCCACCGGCGACTACCTGCTCGACGTGTTCCGCGAACCGCACGACGGCGACACCTGGATCTGCCGGCGCGACGAGACGATCCGGCTCCCCTACCGCGAGATCATCCACCACACCCGGGACGGCATCCCGTACCTGGCCCCCGAACTGGTCCTGCTGTTCAAGGCCAAGCACGTCCGCGAGAAGGACCAGTCGGACTTCGACGCGACCGTCCCGCACCTGACCCCGGCTCAGCGCGAGACCCTGACCGGCCTGCTCGCCCGCGTACACCCGGGGCACCCCTGGCTCGCGGACCTGTAGCAGCCCCCACTGGGCCCCGTGTCAACTGCCGCCGGTCACTGAGCGGCGGCGCGGCTCTGCCTGAGGTGGATCTCGACGGAGCGGCACAGGCTCAGCGCGTCGTGCGGGTCGTCGGCCCGGTAGCCGAACCGGCGGATGAGCAGCACCGAGTCGAGGGTGACGCCTGCGCGGGCCAGCACGAACAGCAGGGTGAGCAGGGCGGCGCGGGCGTTGCCGTCGTCGAACGGGTGGAAGAAGCAGACATCCAGGTAGACCCGGGCCGCCCTCGCGGCCAGCGGGATCCGGCCGTCGGCGGCCTGCGCCAGGCAGGCGTCGAGGCGGGCGCGGGTATCCGGGCCGATCCCGTAGCGCTCTTCGCCGCCTTTGGCGAAGGCGGGGCGGGTGCGCAGCGGCGGCGGCTCGGGGGTGCCCAGCACGTGCTGCTGCCAGCCGCGCAGCAGCTCGAAGTCGAGCACGGCACCACGCACCGCGTCGGCCCGCACCAGCTCCAGTGCGGTGAGCAGGCCGGCGGCGCGGGCGGGGTCCACGGCGGCGTCGAAGAAGCGGAAGTCCTCCGCCGCTCCGTCGCGGGCGGGGGTCACCGGCCCGCTGTCCGTGCCGTCCTCGCCGTCGGCGCCGTCCGACCACGGCACGCTCTCGCGCACGGCGAGCCAGCGTTCCAGGTGGTCCGGGAGCTCGCCCGGGTCCGGCGACCAGTAAATGTCCTGCGGACGCAGTGGGCCGACGAGTCGCTCCGCGACCTCATCGGCCAGGACGGTGTCGGGTGCGGTCCAGCTCTTGAACCGGCCGCCGACCGCCTGTCGAACCAGTCGCTCGGCCGGCTCGGGGGCGACGCCCCAGTAGCCGAGGAACCACTCCAGGACCTGCCGGCAGTGCCCGTACCAGCCGCTCTCGGCACCCGTCCGGTCGGCCACCTGCAGGATCAGGTTGCGGGCGGCGCGCTCCCACAGGATCCGGTCCGCGTCCAGGGTCTCCGGGTCCAGGGGGTAGGCCTCGAACCACTCCGCGAGCCGCTCCAGCCAGTCACGCCACTCGCACAGCGCCGCCACGACCCGGTCGAGGGTCTGCTCCGGGGTGGTGATCGAGTGCGATCCGCAGCACCAGTTCCCGACCGGCCCGCCGTCGACGTCCCCCTCGCCGAGCGACCAGCGCCACCCGGCCGCCCAGCGGCCGTAGCGCTCCATCAGCACGTGCGTCATGGCGTCGGACCAGGGTTTGGCCACCTCCCAGGCCCAGTTGACCCTGGTCAGATCGATGGCCGGGTCCAGCCGGGAGGGCACCCGCCGCGCCGGCCCGAGGGAGCGGATCACCCCCGCCACCGAGGCGGGGTCGAAGGGGTGGTCGGCGGGGTCGACGTCGTCCCAGGTCAGGTCTGTGGGGTGGAGCGTGTTGAGCACCGGGTCAGGGTGCCACGGGGCCCGGGGGCGCGAGCAACACCTTTTCCGGCAGTCCACAGGGCAGGGCACCACGCTCGTCGCCGCTGCTCGCCCTGACCGTCACCCGTCTGACGGCGGAACGCTGGTGGGTCCGCACCAGCGTGCTGCACCGCCTCTGGACGGAGCTCCCCGAGGGCCACCCGTTCCCCGCGCTCTCCCAGCGGGTCGACGCCGCC
>NZ_JBHVEU010000588.1:0-4644 GCF_042802075.1 Kitasatospora sp. NPDC057518 | reverse complement strand
GGTGGTCGGTTCGCCGGTCACCGGCCCCCGCGCGGACGTCGACCTATGCTGTTCGGATGAGCGAGCCGATTGAACTGGTGATCTTCGACTGTGACGGCGTCCTGGTGGACAGCGAGGTGATCGCCGTCCGGGTGCTGGTGCGGCTCGGTGAGGAGTACGGCTGGCCGCTGACCGAGGCGGAGGCGATCGAGCTCTTCGTCGGACGGTCCGAGGCGGCCAACCGGGCCACGGTCACCGAACGGCTCGGCGGCGAGACGGCGGCGGTGTGGAGCAAGCGCTTCGTCGAACTGCACGCCGAGGCGGTGGACGCCGGACTGACCCCCGTGGCCGGCCTGCCGGAGGCGCTGGCCGCGATCACCCTGCGCACCTGCGTGGCCTCCAGCGGCACCCACGAGAAGATGCGCCACACCCTGGGCCGGACCGGCCTCCACGACCACTTCGCCGGGCGGATCTTCAGCGCCACCGAGGTCGAGCGCGGCAAGCCCGCGCCCGACCTCTTCCTGCACGCAGCCCGCTCGATGGGTGTCGACCCGGCCGCCTGCGTGGTGGTCGAGGACAGCCGCCCCGGCGTCGAGGCCGCCCGCGCCGCCGGGATGCGCGCACTCGGCTACGCGGGCGGCGTCACGGCCGCGGAGCGGCTGGCCGGGCCGGGCACCGTGGTCTTCGACGACATGCGCGAGCTGCCCGGCCTGATCGCGGCGGGCGCGGTCCTCCCGGGCTAGCGGCCGTCGGTCCGGCGGCAATTCGGTTGCCCGGCGCGGCCGGCGGCTGGCAGGGTCGGGCGCTATGGCCTCCTCCCGCAAGCTGCACGCCGACGAACTGGACATCGACGAGGCGCTGGTGCGCCGGATGGTCGCGGAGCACTTCCCGCAGTGGGCCGGCCTGCCGGTCGAGCCGGTGGAACCGGTCGGGACCAGCAACGCGATGTACCGGCTGGGCGCCGAGCTGGTGGTGCGCGTCCCGCGGATCCCGGGGGTGGTCGAGGAGATCGCCAAGGAGGACGTCTGGCTGCGGCGTCTGGCCCCGAGGCTGCCGGTCCCGGTGCCGGTCCCGCTGGCCGTGGGCGGACCGGTCGACGGCTGCCCCTGGCCCTGGTCGGTGCTGCGCTGGCTCGACGGCACCACACCGGTGCCCGGCCGGATCGCCGAACCCGGGGCGCTGGCCGGGGACTTGGCCGACTTCGTGACGGCCATCCGCCGGATCGACCCGGCCGGGGCCCCGGCCGCCTACCGCAGCGAGTCGCTGGCCTCGCGGGACGCCGGGACCAGGACCGCGATCGCGGCCGTGGCGGACCTCGTCGACGCCGCCGCCGCGACCGCCGCCTGGGAGCACGCCCTGGCCGCCCCCGCGCCCGACGGCCCGCCGGTCTGGCTCCACGGGGACCTCCAGCCCGGCAACCTGCTGGTGTCCCCGGAGGGCCGGCTGAGCGCCGTCATCGACTTCGGCTGCGCGGGCCTCGGCGAACCGGCCGTCGACCTGATCCCCGCCTGGTACGTCCTGCCCGCCGCCGCCCGTCCCGCCTTCCGCGCGTCCGTGGCGGCCGACGACGCCATCTGGGCCCGCGCCCGGGGCTGGGCCCTGTCCATCGCCCTGTCGGAGGTGGCCTACTACCGGGACAGCGACCCGAGGATGGCCGACATCGCCCGCCACGTCATCGCCGAGGTGCTGGCCGACCACGCGTAGCGGGACGGCGGGACCAGCCGACGAAGCCACCCACGGACGGCACCCCCGCATCCGACTGTCACGGCCGGAACCGCGAGAGCGACCCTTCGCCCCACCCTCCGGTGCCGCTTCGGCCAGGCCGAAGCGGCACCTTCCCGGAGACGGGCAACCACGGCAGAATCTCAGGCGTGAGCAACCCTCTGAGTGAGGCGTGGGACTTCCAGGCCCAAGCAGCAGCGGAACAGGACGACTTCGGCCGGACTTCCGGTGGGTCGTGGGTCCCGCCCATCCTGCAGGACCTGGTCCTCGCCGCGAGAAGCACCTCGTTGAGCCGCTACTACCCGTTCACGAGTCATGCAACGCTCCGCTTCAGTACAGGGCCCCAGTGGTGGCTCGGCAACGGAGACGTCCTCGCCATCGGCATCGCGCTCGTCCCCGAAGGGCGCTATCTCGTCTACACCCGAACATCGCAGGACGAGCCGTTCTCGGCGGAACTCGAGACCACCGGTGCTGACGAGGCGGCCGCCAAGGCGGAACAACTGGTGAACGCCCTCAGCTGAGTTCAACCTTCGGACCGCAGAACTGCGGGCAGAGCCGGAATTGAGGATCTTTCGGGGCGGGCCCGTGTGCAGGCACACGGGCCCGCCCTGAAGGATCTGATGCCCGCCTACCCGCCCTTTCCGCAAAAGCCCTCGGCACGGCACCGCCACACCTGCGCGGGAAGTCGGCGGGGCATGGCTTTCAGGACTCCGCCGGCACTCGGCGTTCCGGGGCCAGTACCTGCCACCGTCGGACGGCCATGCCTCTCAGCGGCAGCATTCCGAGCTTCTCGTAATACGCCCGCAGCGGTTCGTCGCAGGTCAGGTCCACGGAGTACAGATGTTCCGCCTCGGCGAGGACCCGCCGGACCAGCTGCCCGCCGATGCCTTTCCCCTGGTATTCGGGCAAGACCTCCAGCCACGGGATGAAGCCCGTGAGGACTCCGTCGCTGATCATGTTGACGAAGCCCACGACGCGCCCCGTCCCGGCGTCCAGGGCGACCACGACCCGGTAACTGCCCTTGAGTACGGCAAGGTGCTGTGCGGCCGTCGGCGGTGCGGGCCAGCCTACGAAGAACCCGGAAAGGTCCTGCTCCGCAATATCGGAGAGATCGGTGCTGTAGTTGATCACCAGCGCATCCTGGCAGAGCGAAGCACATGCTCTGGAGGAGACCGTCGGCCACGGCTGTCCGCGACCGCGATTTCAGCGGTGCCCCGTACTGGGGCGTGGAGAGCCGGTCTTCGAGAAATCGTCGACAGCCAGGCTGCGTTGGCCCTGGTCACGAGACTCGGCATGACGCACAACGCGCAGCCCGGATCACCATCCGGACGGCGCGTCACACAGGGCGAACGCTGCTTGATGCGGCACGAGGACTTGTCCCGTCGATCGGGTTCGGGCCCGGTGTGGACGGGTGGGGTCGTCGGCTGAGCGGGGATCGCTTCCCCGGCGGCGCTGCGGGATGTGTGCCGCCGACTCTCCCGGGGTGGTGGCCGGCGCGCGGTGTGGACCGGACGAGCCGAGCGCGGGAGGAAGTTCCGCTCCACGCGCACGGCCGGCTACCAGGAGTTCCGGTCGACGGATCGGTCTGCGCGGCCCGGCGAACCCGCGTGCGAAGCCGGGGCGGAATCCGATAGCGTGCACGAAGGAGTGCCGGGAAGACTGGTCGGCGAACAAGGGACACTTGTGTCCGTGGGCCGGTCCGGGGGTGGTGTGCGTGGCGCTCGATGCGAGGTCCGTCGGCACGCCGTCGGCCCGGCCCCGGCTGCGGACCTGTCACCCCTCATGCCGGCCCCGGCCCCCTCAGACGTTACCCGCCGTCCACAGGGCTTCAGTGGACTCCGGACAGATTACGAGAATTGAGACACCGTCCGGTGTTCCGGACTTCCGGTGCCGTCCGACCCCGGAAGGGGCGGGGCGGCACGCCCCGGCGACGGCAATCCAGGCGTTCCGGCCGCGCACCGGACTGGGGGGAGAACCATCATGACCCACCGTCCCTCACCATGGACCCGCACCGGCGCCGCGCTGCTCGCCGCATCCGCACTCGTCCCGGCAGCAGGCGCCTGGTACGTGTTCGCCACACGGATGCCGGAAGACGCCGAGCGGTCCCACGCGTACGCGGCCGCGGTGACCTGCCCGGCCGAGAGCCCTGGCGCGGCGGTCGAGGAGTGCGTGCGCACCGTGCCGTTCACCGTCACCGGCACGGTCGTCCGGCCCAAGGACCATCAGGCGACGCTGGACGGCGCGCCGCTGTGGAGCGGCACGGTGCGGTTCGGCGACGACGGGCCGCTGCTGGAGGAGTTGAAGCCCGGCGACCGGGTGGACGGCGCGGTGTGGCGCGGCCGAGTGATGCGCCTGGAGCGGGCCGGCGTCACTCAGTCCTCCTCCGACGAGCCCCGCTCCGAGGCGCAGATCTTCGCCGGGCTGGGCACCTTCCTCGCGCTGCTGGCGGTGCTTGCCGCCGCCCTGGGTGCGTTC
Source organism: Kitasatospora sp. NPDC057518 (assembly GCF_042802075.1). Classification (NCBI taxonomy): domain Bacteria; kingdom Bacillati; phylum Actinomycetota; class Actinomycetes; order Kitasatosporales; family Streptomycetaceae; genus Kitasatospora; species Kitasatospora sp. NPDC057518. The sequence goes on along the minus strand of NZ_JBHVEU010000588.1, from coordinate 468 downwards.
CTGTTCACCGGCCGCCGCGTCACGGTCGCCCTCGCCCGGTCGCTCTTCTTCCAGACGCTGGTCTCCTGCTTCGCGCCCGCGGCGCTCGCGTACTGGGTCGGCCTGCCGTGGTGGACGGTGCCGGCCGCGGCCATCCCGATCGCGCTGGTCGCGGCGGAGGGGACACGGCGCCTGAACGCGGGGAAGGCCCCCGGGGAACCGCAGGGTTTCGTGGCCGGCCAGGTGTCTGATTGACGCCACCTAGCTGCACTTGGCGGGACCGCTGCCCGGCCAGGACTTGTCCGGTCGATCATGTGCGGGGCCAGATGGCGAGGGCTACTGCGGTGGCGGTGCCGAGGTAGGTGCAGCCGCGCTTGTTGTATCGGGTGGCCACCGCTCCGGCGTGCTTGAGCTAGGGCCTGTGTGATGTTGTGATCAATCTTCGGGTTCTGCCCCGCTCCGGGGCAGAACCCGGTAGGACTGTTGGAT
>NZ_JBHVEU010000587.1:0-4654 GCF_042802075.1 Kitasatospora sp. NPDC057518 | reverse complement strand
CGGCGGCCCCGCCGAGCGCGGGTTCCTACTTGCGGCGCAGTCGCGACCACTGGGCGCGGGCGCCGGTCAGCACCTTCGCCCCGGCCGGGGTACCGCCCAGGACCAGCGCGGCCGGTCCTCCGACCAGCAGCACCAGGCCGGCGATCAGCGCGACGGGCAGCAGCAGGCGGGCGGTGCCGGGACGGTCGGGCACCGGGGTGCCGACCGGGGCCGCGGCGATCGCGTTGCCGGAGGGCGCGGCGCCCGCGCCGGGCTTGGCGCCGCCGGCCGCGCCGGGAGCCGCGGCACCGCCGGCCGTGCCGGTCCCGGTGGAGCCGGTGCCGGAGAGGCCGCCGCCGGACAGGCCGTCGGAGGAGCCGAAGCCGGTGCCGCCGGAGTTGCCGTCGGCGGTGGTGCCGCCGGTGCCGGAGCCGCTCACCGGGGTGGTGCCGTCGCCCGTGCCGCCGGAGCCGGAGGAACCGTTGCCGCTCTCCGGGGTGCCCGGCTCGCCGCCGGGCGGAGGGGCGGTCTGGTTGCCGGGCAGTTTGCCGTCCTGGGCCGCGACGTGCTGCACGGCCTCCTGGGCCTGCTGCCGCTGGGCGCCGGTCAGCGCGAGGTAGCCCTGGGCGAGCTGCCCCGGCGCGAGGCCGTAGGTCTGGCCGTCGGTGGTCACGGTCTTGAGGAACTGCGAGATCGACGCGGCCTTCTCGGCGGGCACGCCGCCGGTCGGCACCATCGCGTACTGCACCGCGGTCAGCGGGTACGCCCGCTGGTCACGCGAGAACGCGGTGTCCGGCGTGCCGTAGGGCAGCTGCTGGACCCCGGTGGCGGCGTCGGTCGGCATGTCGCCGACGGCGGCCTGGAAGCCGGCCGTGCCGGGCGACACGAAGGAGCCGGCCGGGTTGAGCAGCGAGGCCTCGGGGAGCGAGAAGGCCTTGGCCTGGCCGGTGTCCATGATGGCGAGCAGCGACCGCTGGCCGGGGATCTGCGTGGCACAGGCCTTGTGGCTGCCGTCCGACTCGGTGTTCGGCTGCTGGCAGTTCGGCTGGTACTGCATCAGGTTGCGCGCGACCCGCCCGAGACCGTCGAGCGAGGGGTTCCACTCGTACTGCTTCCAGTGCTTGAAGTCGACTCCGGCACTGCCCTGCGCGGGCCCCGAGTAGTCCTGGACCTGGAACGCCTCCGCCGGGTAGCCGGCGAACTTCGGCTTCAGGTAGAAGCTGTCGACGCGCATGCCCCACTGGTCCGGCTCACCGTCGAGGAAGCGGCTCGCGTCCGGATCGGCGGCGAACCACGAGGTCAGCTGGTAGGTGAAGTCGGTGGTGCCACCGGGGACACCGGGGTAGATCGTCAGGGTGCCGCCGCAACTCGTCGGCCAGTGGATCCCGTTGGCCGCCGTCTCCGGGTTCAGCTGCTTGAACTCGGGGTCGGTGAACAGGCAGTTCGGGTTGCCGGCCACCGAGGGGATGCTCGTCCCCGGTGAGGCGTAGGACTGGGTGAGCAGCTTGGCGACCAGCCGGGCGTTCAGCTTCATGTCGCGGATCTGCCGCCCGGTCTTCGGGTCGTCGATCAGGTACGTGACCGAGATGCCGGTCGTCGCGAGCGGGGCGTAGACGTACGGACGGGTGGGCGGCGAGCGGTCGGGCCGCGCCGTCAGCGCGACCTCCGTGCTGCTGCTGCCCCCCAGGAACGCGGCACGGGCCTGCGGCTCACCACCGGAGGGGACGTAGCCCACGGTCATCGGCGAGTCGCCCAGGCACAGGCCGGCCCGCCACTGCTGCATGGCCCGGTTGGCCATCTCCAGACCGGCGGCACCGAAGGCCTGGTTGCTCACCGTGCAGGAGTCCGCCGTGGGCGCGAAGGACAGCGGGACCACCGTCCGGTGCTGCCAGGCGCACTGCTCGCTGGTCCGGTTGCCCGTCTTCCAGTTCTGGTTGCCGGGGGTCATGATCCCGTCGGCGGCGGTGTAGCCGTCCGGGTCGGCGTCCAGGTCGTGGAACTCGCAGTCGGCCTTGCCGTCGAGGACCTGGAAGAGGTCCAGCGGGTCGCCGCCGTAGTTCGGCTCGACCACCAGGGAACAGGGGTGGGTCGCGTCACAGCCGAGCGTGGAGCTCTCCTTCGCGCTCCACACCTCGATCGAGGCGCTGCCCGAGCCGTCCGGGCCGGTGGCGGCGATCACCTGGTTGGTGGGCCACTCCGGCACCTCCGTGCGCGTCGGCCGGGGCGGCTGCTCGAAGCCCTTCGTCCGGTCGCCGCCGTAGAGGGTGCTGCCGTAACAGTCCGTCACCGCTGGGTCGGTGCCCCGGCACTGGTAGATCCGCACCGCGTAGAGGATGTGGGTCGACAGCGACTGCGCCGTCGGCGCGGGATCGTTGGTGCCCAGGTAGACCGTCGGGGTGAAGCCGCTCCAGGACACCTGGAGGACCTGGTTGGTCAGGTTCGCCGTCTGGGAGACGGTCACGCTGCCCTCGGTGCCGTACTTCTTGGCGGACGGAATCCAGACCTTCGGGCCCGGGACGGTCACCGCCGAGTCGGCGTGCGCCTGTGGCGCCGCGCCCAACCCGATCGGAATGACGGCGAGCGCCGCCACCACGGCCTTGGCGAGGACCAGGGCCGGTAGTCGACGGCGCCACCTCCCTGGGCCTCTCGGGTCGGGTACGCGGTTTCTCATGGCGAGGCCTCCGGGAGATGCGGGCCGCCGAGGGAGGCGGCACGAGGGCGTCGATCGCGCTGGGGACGGACGGTTCCGTGCGTACTATTCGGCCAGCCGGACATGGCGGGATCCGGTCGACCAGATGTACGAGACCACAACGCGACGACTCCGTACCGGAGTTGGGAACTCCGCAAGCGAAGGGCCCGCGCCGAGGCGCGGGCCCGCCGACCTGCGGTTCAGTACCGGGTGAGCGGTACCGGGTGGTTCAGTGCGCCGGGGTGTAGGACAGCGCGAGCTTGCCGATCTTCTGGCCGGCGGTGAAGTAGCCGGTGCCCAGCTTGGTGTCGAGGTACTGCGCGCCGGCCGCGTCCACCTCGAAGCTGGAGGAGGTCAGGTTCTGGGTGAGGCCGCTGCGGGTGATCACGTTGTCGCCGGACGGGTCGAGCAGCGGGACCGGCGTGGTCGAGCCGTTCGGAACGGCGGTGAAGTAGCCGTTGTCGACCGAGAAGTCGAGCTGCTTGAAGGCCACGCTCTTGCCGGTCTTGAGGTTCAGGAAGAGCAGGCCGCCACCGAACTGCACGTCGCCGTAGAAGTTCGGGATGTTCGCGGCGCCGCCGGTCACCGGAAGCGTCACGGTGAGGCCCGCCGTCTGGTCGTACGCCGGGTCCGCGGGCTGGAGCGGGATGATCACGATGCCGTTGAGCGCGGCGTTCGTCAGGAAGTTGACGTCGGTGGTGATCACGGCCTGGCCGGCGGCCGGGGTGGTGGCCGTGTCGGCGGCGGCGACGCCGCTCACGGCGGTCAGGGAGAGGACGACGGCGGCACCGGTAGCGGCCAGGCGGGCGCTGATGCGGGACATGCTGGACTCCTTGGGAGAGGGAGAGGTGATGTGCGGGTGGTGCGGTTCGGCGGGGCTCAGGAGTGGGTGACGGAGCCGCAGGCGATCTGCGGCAACGGGACGAAACCGGACTTCCTGATGGCGTCCGCGCCGTTGCGGCAGATCCAGCCACCGCGGCCGAAGATGCCGCGCAGCGCGGCACCACGGGTGTTGTCGGCGTACAGCTCCGCGTCGCGCAGGACGTTCGACAGCACGACCCCGTACGGCGCCGTGACGGCGGAGGCCGAGATCGTCCTGGTCTGCGGGTCGATGGGCGCGATGCCGTCGACGGACCTCAGGGTCAGGGCACCCGGCACGTCCTCACCACCGCCCTGCCCCTGGTACGCCTGGCCGATGTAGTAGCCCGTCGAGTAGGGGATCAACGCGTCGGGGTCGGCCAGGACCGGGTCGCTGCCCTGGTTCTCCCGGATGCCGCTGGTGACGCAGGCACCGGGGGTGACCGCGTAGCCGCGACCGATCGTGAGCAGGAAGTGCGCCCTCAGACCTGTCCCGGACGGGGGAAGGTAGGCCTTGATGGTGGCGTTCGGCAGCGCCGGGTCGATCTGGTTCCAGGTGGTGACCGCGCAGGTGTAGATGTCCTTCAGGTTCCCGGTGCTCAGGTTCGCCGGGGCGTTGCCGGTGGCCGGGGCGGCCCAGGCGACGGCGTCCCAGGCGATGGCCACGAAGTCGTCCGTCGAGAGGTCGTCCTGCTGCGGGCCGCGTGACGCGCGGGCGAAGTCCACGGTGGTGCCGGTGCGGCCGTTCAGCGCGACCATGCCGGCGTGCTGGTCCGCGGGCCGGGCGATCGTCGTGGCACCCGACTTGGTGGTGATGGTCCCGCTCGGGCGCGTGTCCCAGCTGTACAGCCTCGGTGTCGCCGGATCCGTCAGCGAGGCGTTGTAGCCGCTCGCGATCCGGTTCATCAGGATCTGGGTCGTCCCGTCGCCGACACCCACGACGTCGACGGCACGCGGTGTGACACCGGCCGCCGGGTCGGCGAGCGCGGTACCGCCGACGGTGGTCGTCGCCAGGACGGCGATCGCGGCGGCACCGCCCAGCATGGTCATGGCCCTGCGCATCGGCCCGCCTCCGGCGTCCGGTCGTGGTGAGGGTGGCCCGGCGGCCGCGGGGCGAGGCCCCGCGGC
>NZ_JBHVEU010000586.1:0-4664 GCF_042802075.1 Kitasatospora sp. NPDC057518 | reverse complement strand
GGATCTCCTCGGGCGCGGCCCGTTCGTCTGTCGGTCCCCCGCCTACGGTTCGACGCCCTACGGTTCGAGGCGGTGCGGGCCCCGGAAGAGGAACGTCGCCTCGCGGATCGACGGCAGGCCGAGCGCCAGCATCAGCAGCCGGCCGAGCCCCAGACCGAGCCCGCCGTGCGGCGGGGTGCCGTAGCGGAAGCAGTCGAGGTACCCGGAGAGCGGGCCGGTGTCCATGCCCTTCTCCCGGGCCTGGGCGACGAGGCGGTCGTACCGGTGCTCGCGCTGGGCGCCGGTGGTGATCTCCACGCCCTTCCACAGCAGGTCGAAGGACTCGGTGACGGTCGGGTCGTCCTCCGGCCGCAAGTGGTAGAACGGCCGCACGGCGGCCGGGAAGCGGGTGACGAAGACGAACTCGTGCCCGGTCTCCTCGGCGATCAGGCCGCACAGCGCCCGCTCGCCCTCGGGGTCGAGGTCCTCCTTGACGCCCTCCGGGTCCCAGCCGGTGGCGCGGAGCCGGGCCAGCGCGTCGGCCATCGTGATCCGGGGGAACGGCAGTTCCGGGACGACGACCCGGGTGCCGAAGTGCTCGGCGATCGCCGCGCCGTGGCGCTCGGCCACGGCGGTCAGGACGCGGTGCAGCATCCGCTCCTCGAAGGCCATCACGTCCTCGACCCCGTCGACCCAGGCGATCTCGACGTCGACCCCGGTGAACTCGGTGGCGTGCCGGGAGGTGAAGGACGGCTCGGCACGGAACACCGGCCCGATCTCGAAGACCCGGTCGATGCCGCCGGCGATGGCCATCTGCTTGTAGAACTGCGGGGACTGGGCGAGGTAGGCGGTCCGGCCGAAGTAGCCGACCTCGAACACCTCGGCGCCCGACTCGGAGGCCGTCCCCATCAGCTTCGGCGTGTGCAGCTCGGTGAAGCCCTCCTCGGCCGCCACCTCCCGCATCGCCCGCTCGACGGTCGTCTGGACGTCGAAGACCAGCTGCTGGGAGGGCCGCCGGATGTCGAGGAACCGCCAGTCCAGGCGCTGGTCGATCCCCGTCTTCTCGTCGATCGGCAGCTTCGGCTCGGCCGGTGAGACGACCTCCACGCGGGTCGGGACGATCTCCAGACCACCGAGCTTGACCTGCGGGTTGGCGACCACCCGGCCGGTGATCTTCACGGCGGACTCGACCGTCACGCCCTCGAAAGCGGCCTCGATGACGTCGTCCTCCCCACCCCGGAGGTGGGTGACCTGCACGAGACCGGTGTGGTCCCGGACCAGGACGAACTGGATGCGCCGCTGGAGTCGGAGCGTGTTCACCCACCCGTAGACGGTGACCGTCTCCTCCAGGTGCGCGGGCAGCTCGGCGACAAGGGTGCGCGTCATGACAGGGAACTCCCCGGGTTTGCGGGCGCGTTGGTCGCGCCACGTCGACGGGCGGTAAACGGCCGCCCTGGGCGCGTTCACCGTAGAGGATCAAGCCCGTGGGAGTCGCGGGGTTTTCCCTCGTGTCCGGGCGGACGGCGGCCGGGCGGACGGCGGACAGGGGTCGGCGGCCCCTGCGCGGTGCGAGGGGCCGCCGGAACGGTGCGGTCGCCGTCGGCCGACCGCCTCGTACGGGGAGCAGGCGGTGGCCGTCGCGGTGGAGGCCGTCAGTGCAGCTGCGACTGCCAGTCGGCGGGGACCCGGCCGGCCGGGCCCGGGGTGGGCTGGGTGACCGGGTGGGCGGTGGGCGGTGCCAGCGGCGGGCCCTCGTAGTACTCGCCGGTGTCCAGGTTCCAGAACCACTCCTCGCCGGGCTCGAAGCTGACCAGGAACGGGTGGCCGGCCTGGCGCGCGTGCTTCGTCGCGTGCTGGGCGGGGGAGGAGTCGCAGCAGCCGATGTGGCCGCAGGCCGCGCAGCGGCGCAGGTGGAACCACCATCCGCCGCCGGCCAGGCACTCCGCGCAGCCGTCGCCGCTGGGCACCGCGGCGGGGTCGATTCCCGGGATCGGCTCGCCGGTCATAGCTGCCTCCTCGGCTGGGCGGTCCGTCCCCACCAGCCTGGCCCGGCCGTGGCGGCGCTGCCAGTCCGGGGCACCTGACCGTCCGGGGCACCTGACCGTCCGGGCGCCGCAACCTTTCGGCCCGCTCACGGCATCAACCTGGTAGGGGGCGGGCCACGGGAGGGGCGCCGCAGACGGGGCGGACCAGGGCGGCCGGGGGCGGGGCGGGGCGGACCGAGTCGGAGGCCGGCCGCCGAATTCCCCCGAATTCATTCGGTACGTATGCGATTCACCCCCCGGGAATCGACCCCGGAGCCTGTTGCAGAGCCGTGACAGCCGCACGCGAAAAACCGTTCGACCGGAGACTTCCAAGGGTTAGCATTCCGGAATGGAATCGAACCTCCCCCCGATATGGAGTTCCTCCGAGAACGCGGACCTCCAGCCGTCCCGCAAGGCCCCGCTCCGGCTGGCCCGCCTCGGTGCGACCTTCCTGGGGGTGAGCGTCGTGTCCGGTGTGCTGCTGGCAGGCCTCGTCCTACCCGTCGCCGGCGGCATCGGGCTGACGGCCAAGAGCACGGCGGAGGGGTTCGAGGACGTCCCGTCCGACTTCAAGACCCCGCCGCTCACCCAGGCGACCCAGATCTTCGACGCCAAGGGCGGCCTGATCGCCAAGGTCTACGAGCGCGACCGCACCGTCATCACCGCCGAGCAGATGTCGCCGTTCATGCGCCAGGCCCAGGTCGACATCGAGGACGCCCGCTTCTACGAGCACGGCGCCGTCGACCTCAAGGGCGTCCTCCGCGCGATCAGCAAGAACGCCGAGAGCGGCACCGCCTCCCAGGGCGCCTCCACGCTGACCCAGCAGTACGTCAAGAACGTCAACGTCGAGCAGGCCGGCGACGACCGGGACGCCGTCCTGGAGGCCCAGCGCAAGACCCTGGGCCGCAAGATCCAGGAGCTCAAGGTCGCGATCAAGCTGGAGGAGGAGGTGCCGAAGGAGCAGATCCTCACCAACTACCTCAACATCACGTACTACGGGAACGGCGCCTACGGGGTCGAGGCCGCCTCCCAGCGCTACTTCAGCAAGAGCAACAAGGACCTCACCGTCGCCGAGGCGGCGACGCTCGCCGGGCTGGTGCAGAACCCGTCCCAGTACGACCCGAAGCTGCACCCGCAGGCCGCGCAGAACCGCCGCGACACCGTCATCGACAAGATGCTGGAGAACAAGCACATCACCGCCGAGCAGGCGAAGGAGGCGAAGGCCGCCCCGCTCGGCCTGAACTACAAGGCGCCGCAGAACGGCTGCATCACCGCCCAGGCCGGCATGGGCTTCTTCTGCGACTACGTGCGCCACGTGGTCAAGCAGGACCCGGCCTTCGGCCAGAGCTCCGACGAGCGCAAGAAGTTCTGGAACCAGGGCGGCCTGAACATCTACACCACGCTGGACCCGGAGAAGCAGGCCGCCGCCCAGAACGCGGTGAGCAGCAACGTCCGGGTCACGGACAGCGTCTCCGCCGCCGCCTCCATGGTCGAACCCGGCACCGGCAAGATCCTCGCCATGGCCCAGACCCGCCCGTACGGCCTGGACACCAACCAGAACCAGACCGTCGTCAACCTCAACGTCGACGCGGCGATGGGCGGCGGCAACGGCTTCCAGCCCGGCTCCACCTTCAAGCCGGTCGTCGCGGCCGCGGCCCTGGAGGCGGGCCTGCCGGCGACCCAGGAGTACTCGTCCCCGAACAAGCTCGAGTACCCGACGATGAAGACCTGCGAGGGCACCTGGAAGAACGAGGCCCGGCCCAGGACCGTGGTGCCCAACGAGTCCGCGAGCGAGAAGGGCCCGTACCAGCTGAAGATGGCGATGGCCCTCTCGGTCAACACCTACTTCATCCAGATGGAGCAGGAGATCGGCCTCTGCGCGGTCAAGCAGATGGCTAACAAGCTCGGCATCACCACCAAGGCCAGCGGCAAGCCCCTGGAGGAGGTCCCCGCGATGGCCCTGGGCGTCGAGGAGATGAGCCCGCTGACCATGGCCAACGTCTACGCGACCTTCGCCGCCCAGGGCACCCACTGCGCCCCCGTCGCCATCAACCGGATCACCACCGTGGAGGGCAAGGACGTCCCCGTCCCGTCCTCCCAGTGCGAGAAGGCGTTCTCCGACTCGACGGCACGGGCGCTGAACACCGTCCTGAACGGCGTCACCGAGAACAACGGCACCGGCGCGGCGCTCAGCCTGGACGACAACCGGCAGATCGCCGGCAAGACCGGCACCTCGGACCGCAAGCGGGCCGCCTGGTTCAACGGCTACACCCCGCAACTCGCCACCGCCGTCTGGATCGGCGGCCCCCAGGGCGGCGTCGAGATGCGCAACATCACCATCAACGGGAAGTACCGGGCCGAGGTGTTCGGCGCCGACGGCCCCGGCCCGATCTGGCGGGACGCCATGAACCAGGCCCTGCGCGGCACCCCCAAGCAGTCCCTGCCGATGGCCGACATCCCCGACCCGGCCCCCCGGACCGACCCGAACAAGACCCCGTCCGGCACCGGCACCGGCGCCCCCGGGGGCCAGGCGACCGCCCCGGCGGGCCCGGCGACCACCACCGAGAACGACCAGCAGCCCTGACGCCGCGTTCCCCGCGCGTCGCCCCGTACATCGCCTCGCACGTCACCCCGCACGTCGCCCCGTCGAGCACCGGCTCG
>NZ_JBHVEU010000585.1:0-4688 GCF_042802075.1 Kitasatospora sp. NPDC057518 | reverse complement strand
GGAGACGGTCACGGGGGCCTCGGCCGTGCGGCGGGGGAGGGGCTACCAGCCGCGCTCGCGCCACTCGTCGAGGTGCGGGCGCTCGGCGCCGACGGTGGTGTCGGAGCCGTGGCCGGGGTAGACCCAGGCCTCGTCGGGGAGGGCGTCGAAGATCTTCTCGGTGACGTCCCGATAGAGGGTCCGGAAGGCCTCCGGGTCGCCCCAGGTGTTGCCGACGCCGCCCGGGAAGAGGCAGTCGCCGGTGAAGACGTGCTGGTGGCCCTGCGGGTCGTCGTAGACGAGCACGATGGCGCCCGGGGTGTGGCCGACCAGGTGCCGGACGGTGAGCTCCACCTCGCCGACCCGGAGCGTGTCGCCGTCCGCGAGCAGCAGCTCGGTGGGGACGTCGATGCCCTCGGCGTCGTGCTCGCCGGCGGCCGTCCGGGCACCGGTGGTGGCGACCACCTCGGCCAGCGCGCCCCAGTGGTCGTGGTGGCGGTGGGTGGTGACCACCGTTTCGAGGTCGTCCCCGACGGTCTCCAGCAGCACCGGGGCGTCGGCGGCCGCGTCGATCAGGAGCTGTTCGTCGGTGGCCCGGCAGCGCAGCAGGTAGGCGTTGTTGTCGTACGGGCCGACGGCCACCTTGGTGATGATCAGGTGGGCCAGTTCCCGCACGTCCGGCGGTCCGCCGACCTTGACCGCTCCGTGGTACGTCATCCGTCTGCTCCTCGTCGTGTGGATCTCCCTGGCATCATCCTCGCGCCGTCAGCCCATGGGGGGAAGCGGGGGCAGGGCGGTGTCGGGGGTGCGGTGCAGGGCGTCGCCGGCGGAGCGGCCGGAGAGCCAGGCGGTGAGGGCGCGGACGGGGCCCCGGACGGTGAGGGCGGGCTCGCCGGTGCCGATGACGGCGCGGTCGTCGGTGTCGTCGGCGACCAGCTCGACGGCGGGCAGGCCGGCCTCCCCGGCCAGGCCGGCGGCGAGCTTGCGGAACTGGGCGACGGCGAAGTCCTCCGGCCAGTCCGCCGGGGTGTGGCCGGCGGCCAGGTCGACGTGGTGGTACTCCAGCTCCAGCAGGCGCTTGTGCGGGATCTGGTGGGCCGGGAAGACGTAGCCGAAGCGGTGCTTGACGGACGCCGCCCAGGCGTCGTCGGTCATCAGCGCGGCGGCGGCCAGGAAGCGCTCGTGGGACGCGCGCAGGTCGGCGAGGTGGGCGTCGAGCGGGCGGGGCGCGTCGCGCTCGATGTCCTGGTCGCGGGCCTCGTGGCTGGCGTACTGCGGGACGTCGGTGCCGGTGCGGGCGCCGGTCAGCAGGTTGACCAGGGAGTCGGCGTTGCGGGCGAGGTGGGCCAGCACGTGGCCCTTCGTCCAGCCGGGGAGGGCGGAGGGCTCGGCGACGGCGTCGGGCTTCAGCCCGGCGACGGTGCGCAGCAGGCGCCCGGTGCTCTCCTCGACCTGGCCGAGCCAGGAGTCGGCGGCGGACCTCGGGTCGGTCATCGAATCTGCCTTCCGTGCGGAACGGGGCGTTGCCCGGAGCGGGCTTCGCTCGTTGACCAGGTGACGCTACCGCCGAATCCGGGCCCTGAGCAGGGGGTTTTCGGGTACGCGCACCGTGCGGGTACGGACGGCCCGGGGGGTGGCCTCACTCGTTCGGGTGGTCCCGGCTGGACAAGGTCGATATTCGAACGTCTGAGCTATAGGCTGGCTGCCGCATCCTGGAAGAAGCAGCACATCCCAACGCAAGCCCTCTCGCCCCGGAGAAAGGCGCCAGAAGCAGTGGCCGACCGCCTCATCGTCCGCGGTGCTCGCGAGCACAACCTCAAGAACGTCTCGCTCGACCTGCCCCGCGACTCCCTCATCGTCTTCACGGGCCTCTCCGGCTCCGGCAAGTCCTCGCTCGCCTTCGACACGATCTTCGCCGAGGGCCAGCGCCGCTACGTCGAGTCGCTGTCCTCCTATGCCCGTCAGTTCCTCGGGCAGATGGACAAGCCCGACGTGGACTTCATCGAGGGCCTCTCCCCGGCCGTCTCGATCGACCAGAAGTCCACCAACCGCAACCCCCGTTCGACCGTCGGCACCATCACCGAGGTCTACGACTACCTGCGCCTGCTGTTCGCCCGGATCGGCAAGCCGCACTGTCCGCACTGCGGCCGCCCGATCGCCAAGCAGTCGCCGCAGGCGATCGTGGACAAGGTGCTGGAGCTCGCCGAGGGCACCCGGTTCCAGGTGCTCAGCCCGGTGGTGCGCGAGCGCAAGGGCGAGTTCGTCGACCTCTTCGCCGACCTCCAGTCCAAGGGCTACTCCCGCGCCCGGGTCGACGGCGGGACGATCCAGCTCGCCGAGCCGCCGAAGCTCAAGAAGCAGGAGAAGCACACCATCGAGGTGGTCATCGACCGCCTGACCGTGAAGGACAGCGCCAAGCGGCGGCTCACCGACTCGGTGGAGACGGCCCTGCGGCTGTCCGGCGGCATGGTCGTGCTCGACTTCGTCGACCTCCCCGAGGACGACCCGGAGCGCGAGCGGATGTACTCCGAGCACCTCTACTGCCCGTACGACGACGTGTCGTTCGAGGAGCTGGAGCCGCGCTCGTTCTCCTTCAACTCGCCGTTCGGCGCCTGCCCGGACTGCTCGGGCCTGGGCAACCGGATGGAGGTCGACCCAGAGCTGGTCGTGCCCGACGTCGAGCGCTCGCTGGACGAGGGCGCGATCCACCCGTGGTCGGCCGGGCACGCCAAGGAGTACTTCCAGCGCCTGATCGACGCGCTGGCCGGGGAGCTCGGCTTCCGCACCGACATCCCCTGGGCCGGGCTGCCCGCCCGCGCGAAGAAGGCGCTGCTGTACGGGCACAAGCACCAGGTGGAGGTCCGCTACCGCAACCGCTTCGGCCGCGAGCGCTCGTACAGCACCGGCTTCGAGGGCGCGATCCCGTTCATCCAGCGCCGGCACACCGAGGCGGAGAGCGACAGCAGCCGCGAGCGCTTCGAGGGCTACATGCGCGAGGTGCCCTGCCCGACGTGCCAGGGCACCCGGCTCAAGCCGGTGGTCCTCGCGGTCACCGTCGAGGGCAGGTCGATCGCCGACGTCTCCTCGATGTCGATCAGCGACTGCTCCGAGTTCCTCGGCGCGATGCGGCTCAACGCCCGGGACAAGCAGATCGCCGAGCGGGTCCTCAAGGAGGTCAACGAGCGGCTGCGCTTCCTGGTCGACGTCGGCCTGGACTACCTCTCGCTCGACCGCGCGGCCGGCACCCTGTCCGGCGGCGAGGCCCAGCGCATCCGGCTGGCCACCCAGATCGGCTCCGGCCTGGTCGGCGTGCTGTACGTGCTGGACGAGCCGTCCATCGGCCTGCACCAGCGGGACAACCACCGGCTGATCGAGACGCTGGTACGGCTGCGCGACATCGGCAACACCCTGATCGTCGTCGAGCACGACGAGGACACCATCAAGACGGCGGACTGGGTGGTCGACATCGGCCCGGGCGCCGGCGAGCACGGCGGCAAGGTGGTGCACTCCGGTTCGCTGAAGCAGCTGCTCACCAACAAGGAGTCGCTGACCGGCCAGTACCTCTCCGGCAAGCGGTCCATCCCGATCCCGGCCACCCGCCGCGAGCGGGACAAGAAGCGCCAGCTGACGGTCCACGGTGCCCGCGAGCACAACCTCAAGGACGTCACGGTCGGCTTCCCGCTCGGCACCTTCACCGCGATCACCGGTGTCTCCGGCTCCGGCAAGTCGACGCTGGTCAACGACATCCTGTACACCCACCTCGCCCGGGAGCTGAACGGCGCCCGCAGCGTGCCCGGCCGGCACACCCGGATCACCGGCACCGACCAGGTGGACAAGGTGGTGCACGTCGACCAGTCGCCGATCGGCCGCACCCCGCGCTCCAACCCGGCCACCTACACCGGGGTGTTCGACCACGTCCGCCGGCTCTTCGCGGAGACGCAGGAGGCCAAGGTCCGCGGCTACCTGCCCGGCCGGTTCTCCTTCAACGTCAAGGGCGGCCGCTGCGAGAACTGCTCGGGCGACGGCACCATCAAGATCGAGATGAACTTCCTGCCGGACGTCTACGTGCCGTGCGAGGTCTGCCACGGCGCCCGGTACAACCGGGAGACGCTGGAGGTCCACTACAAGGGCAAGTCCATCGCCGAGGTGCTGGACATGCCGATCGAGGAGGCGCTGGGCTTCTTCGAGGCCGTCCCGGCGATCGCCCGGCACCTGCGGACGCTCAACGACGTCGGCCTCGGCTACGTCCGGCTCGGCCAGTCGGCGCCGACGCTCTCCGGCGGCGAGGCGCAGCGCGTCAAGCTCGCCTCGGAGCTCCAGAAGCGCTCCACCGGGCGGACGGTCTACGTGCTGGACGAGCCCACCACCGGCCTGCACTTCGAGGACATCAGCAAGCTGATCAAGGTGCTCAGCGGGCTGGTGGAGAAGGGCAACACGGTGATCGTCATCGAGCACAACCTCGATGTGATCAAGACCGCCGACTGGATCGTCGACATGGGCCCCGAGGGCGGCTCCGGCGGCGGCACGGTGGTCGCCGAGGGCACCCCGGAGCAGATCGCCGCCGTCCCGGAGAGCCACACCGGCAAGTTCCTGCGGGACATCCTGCCGGCCGGTTTCGCGGACGCCCCGGCCGCCGCCCCGGCGAAGAAGGGTCAGGGTGGGGCCGGTGAGGTCCGCCCCCGGTGCTCCCTCGCTGACGCTCTCCACCC
>NZ_JBHVEU010000584.1:0-4697 GCF_042802075.1 Kitasatospora sp. NPDC057518 | reverse complement strand
TTCCGGCTGTCTGTGCGCCGCCAGGGACTCGAACCCCGGACCCGCTGATTAAGAGTCAGCTGCTCTAACCAACTGAGCTAGCGGCGCCTGCTGACGTGGAGAACATTACCTGGTCAGCGGCTGAAACTCACAATCGGCCCGGGGCGGGGAGCCCGGCGCGCTCACATGGTCAGCACCACCTTGCCCCGGACGTGCCCGGAGCCGACCAGCCGGTGGGCCTGGGCGACCCGCTCGATCGGGAACGACTCCTCGACCTCCAGCCGCAGTGCGCCGGCCTCCCAGAGCTTCACCAGCTCGGCCAGCCGCCCGGCCGTCCGCTCGCCCCGCAGCGCCCGGACGCCCAGCCGCTCGGCGCCCGGGTAGTCGACCACGGTGCCGATCCGGTCCCGGTCGGCGACCAGTTCGACGGAGGCCTCCAGGGCGCCCCGCCCGGCGGCGTCGAAGGCCGCGGTCACCCCCTGCGGTGCCGCCGCCCGGACCCGCTCCACCAGCCCCTCGCCGTACGCGACCGGTACCGCGCCCAGCTCCCGCAGGTACGCGTGGTTGCGCTCGCTCGCGGTGCCGACCACGGTGGCACCCCAGGCGCGGGCCAGCTGGACGGCGACCGTGCCGACCCCGCCCGCGGCGCCGTGCACCAGCACGGTGTCGCCCGGGCCGACGCCCAGCTCGGTGAGCGCCAGGTGCGCGGTCTGGCCGGAGGCGGAGAGCGAGCCGGCCTGCTCCCACGGCATCCCGGCGGGCTTGGCGACCAGCCGGCCGGCGTCGACCACGACCCGGTCGGCCTGGCAGCCCAGCACCCGGAAGCCCAGCACCTCGTCCCCGACCCGCCAGTCGCCGGCGTCCGGTCCGAGGGCGTCGACCACCCCGGCGAACTCGTTGCCGAGGACGAACGGCGGCTCGACCGCCAGGCCCGGCGGACGGAACCCCTCCCGGATCGCGAGGTCCACCGGCTGCACCCCGGCCGTGTACACCCGTACCCGTACCTCGCCCGGCCCGGGCTCCGGGTCGGGCACCTCGGTGACCCGTAGGACCTCAGGACCGCCGCTCCCCGTCACGGTGACCGCTTTCATGCCTTTTCCCGCCCCTTCTCGATCCTTCTCGAACCTTCGTGAGCCTTCTTGATCCATCCGTTGTCGACGATCCTCGGGCCTGAAGTGCGCTTGAGGTCAAGCTTTTGTTCAGCGTGTCGACACTGATGGGCACATTGTCAGATTTATCCTGGACGGCGCTCAGCCGTCCGTCGTCGAGAGGAACCTCCCCGTGGGCCAGCTGCCCCTGTTCTTCCTGGTGCTGCTCGCCTCCGTGGTGACCATGCCGCTCGGTCGGAAGACCGGAGTGCCACAACCGGTGCTGATGACCCTGCTCGGCATCGTCATGGCGCTCGTCCCGCAGATCCCGGACGTCAGCATCGAACCCGAGCTGATCCTCCCGCTGGTCCTGCCGCCGCTGATCTTCGCGGTGGCCCGGCGCTCCTCGGTGCGCTACTTCAAGGCCAACGCCCGTTCGATCCTGCTGCTGGCGATCGGCCTGGTGGTGGTCACCACGGTCGCCGTGGCCGGTGCCGTGCACTGGCTGCTGCCCGCCCTGCCGCTGGCCGCCGCCATCGCGGTCGGCGCGCTGGTCTCCCCGCCCGACCCGGTCGCCGCCGTCGCGGTGGCCGGCAGCGTGGGGCTGCCCCGCCGCCTGGTGGCGATCCTGGAGAGCGAGGGGCTGTTCAACGACGTCACCGCGATCGTCATCTACTCGCTGTCCATCGAGGCCATGGTCAGCGGCGACTTCTCGGGCGGCGACGCGGTGCTGCGCTTCGTGCTGTCCGCGGTGCTGGCCGTGGTGGTCGGAGTCGCGCTCGGCTGGGTCAACACCAAGCTCGCCGAGCGCCTGGACGACCCGACCCAGCAGGTCGCGCTCAACCTGCTGGTGCCCTTCGCCGCCTACACCCTGGCCGAGGAGATCCACGGCTCCGGCGTGCTCGCCGTCGTGGTCTGCGCGCTCTACCTCGCCGAGCGGGCCTCCGACGCGGACGCCGTCGCCTACCGGCTGGTCGGCAACGCCTTCTGGGAGGTGGTCGAGATCCTGATCACCGGCGTCGCCTTCGGACTGATCGGCCTGGAGCTGGCCACCGTGCTCAAGGAGGCCGGCCGCGGCTGGACCGGCTTCATCGGCGACGCCGCCGTGGTCATCGCGGTGGTCGTGGCGGTCCGGCTGCTCTGGCTGCTGCCGGCCGGCTGGCTGTCGAAGCGGCTGCGCTCCGGCGACGAGGAGGACACGCCGTTCAGCTGGAAGGAGAGCGTGATCCTCTGGTGGTCCGGCATGCGCGGCGTGGCCACCGTCGCCCTGGCGCTCGCCATCCCGCTCACCCTGCACTCCGGCGAGGACTTCCCCGAGCGCGGCCGGCTGGTCTTCATCGCCTTCAGCGTGGTGCTCTTCACCCTGTTGGTGCAGGGCCTCACCCTGCCCTGGCTGGCCAAGCGGTTCGAGCTGGACATCGACCAGGACAAGCACGAGCAGGCGGTGCGCCAGCTCTGGTGGCGGGCCGCCAAGGCCGGGCTCAACCGGCTCGGCGAACTGGAGGAGCAGGACCGGCTGCCCGCCGAGGTCGCCGACCGCCTGCGGGACCGTCAGCACGACCGGCTGGCCCGGCTCTGCCCGGAGAACTACGCCGAGGAGGAGGCCGCCGAGGCCAAGCTGCGGATGGCCCAGTGGCGGGCCGCCCGGGACGTCGAGCAGGAGATGATCGCCGCCTCCCGCCGCGAGATGCTCGCCGCCCGCAGCGAGCCCGGCGCCGATCCGGAGCTGGTCGACGAGGTGCTGCGCGGACTCGACCTGCGCTCCGAACGGAAGTGACGGGGCGGCAGCCGGGGCCGGGCGGAATGCGCACGACCGGCCCCGGGGTTGCATAGGCTGAACCCGGGCAGGCCGTCAACGGAGTCGGCGCACCACCAGTACCCGCACGACCTCGGCGAACCCTCACGCCTGGCCCTGCCGGTTTCTGCACCCAGATGAATCGAGGACCCACCGATGTCGGAGACCCGCGCCGACGCCCGCACCCCGCTCGACCGCACCCCGCAGTGGGCCGCCCTGGCCAAGCACCGGACCGAACTGGGCGCCACCCACCTGCGCGAGCTGTTCGCCGCCGACCCGGAGCGCGGCCGCCGCTACACGCTCCAGGTCGGCGACCTGCACGTGGACTACGCCAAGCACCTGGTCACCGACGAGACGCTGGGGCTGCTGCGCGAGCTGGCCGCCGCCACCGGTGTCGCCGAGCTGCGGGACGCGATGTTCCGCGGCGAGAAGATCAACAACACCGAGCACCGGGCGGTCCTGCACACGGCGCTGCGCGCCCCGCGCGGCGCCGTGGTCGAGGTCGACGGCGAGAACGTGGTGCCCGCGGTGCACGCCGTCCTCGACAAGATGGCCGCCTTCGCCGACCGGGTCCGCAGCGGCGAGTGGAAGGGCCACACCGGCAAGCCGATCCGCACCGTCGTCAACATCGGCATCGGCGGCTCCGACCTCGGCCCGGCGATGGCCTACGAGGTGCTCCGCTCGTACAGCAAGCGCGACCTCGACGTCCGCTTCGTCTCCAACGTGGACGGCGCCGACCTGCACGAGGCGGTCCGCGACCTCGACCCGGCCGAGACGCTGTTCATCGTCGCCTCGAAGACCTTCACCACCATCGAGACCATCACCAACGCGGTCTCCGCCCGGGACTGGCTGCTCGGCGGCCTGGGCGCCGGCACCGAGGCGGTGGCCAAGCACTTCGTCGCGCTGTCCACCAACGCCCGGGGCGTGCAGGACTTCGGCATCGACACGGCCAACATGTTCGAGTTCTGGGACTGGGTGGGCGGCCGCTACTCCTACGACTCGGCGATCGGCCTCTCGCTGATGACCGCCATCGGCCCGGACGCCTTCCGCGAGATGCTGGACGGCTTCCACCTGGTCGACGAGCACTTCCGCACCGCCCCGCCGGAGCAGAACGTCCCGCTGCTGCTCGGCCTGCTCGGCGTCTGGTACGGCGCGTTCTTCGACGCCCAGGCGCACGCGGTGCTGCCCTACTCGCACTACCTGTCCAAGTTCACCGCCTACCTCCAGCAGCTGGACATGGAGTCCAACGGCAAGTCGGTGACCCGCGACGGCACCCCGGTGGACTGGCAGACCGGCCCGGTGGTCTGGGGCACCCCCGGCACCAACGGCCAGCACGCCTACTACCAGCTGCTGCACCAGGGCACCAAGGTCATCCCGGCCGACTTCATCGGCTTCGCCAAGCCGGTCGCCGACCTGCCCGCCGGCCTGGTCGCCCAGCACGACCTGCTGCTGGCCAACTTCTTCGCCCAGACCCAGGCGCTGGCCTTCGGCAAGACCCCGGAGGAGGTCGCGGCCGAGGGCGTGCCCGCCGAGCTCGTCCCGCACAAGACCTTCCAGGGCAACCACCCGACCACCACCCTCCTGGCCGGCGAGCTCACCCCCTCGGTGCTCGGCCAGCTGGTCGCCCTCTACGAGCACAAGGTGTTCGTCCAGGGCGCGATCTGGAACATCGACTCCTTCGACCAGTGGGGCGTCGAGCTGGGCAAGGTGCTCGCCAAGCGGATCGAGCCGGTGCTGCTCACCGGCGAGGGCACCGAGCAGCTGGACAGCTCCACCGCCGAGCTGGTCGCCCGTTACCGCGCGCTGCGCGGCCGCTGAGCCCGTCGTCCCGGGCC
>NZ_JBHVEU010000583.1:0-4714 GCF_042802075.1 Kitasatospora sp. NPDC057518 | reverse complement strand
GTGCTGCCGGGCCCGGGCTCCGTGCTGTTCCTGTTGTTTCGGTGGATCAACAAACGTTCAAAAGGCGGCAGTTGACCGCCTGGATCCGGAGCAGAGTCTCCCACTTGTCGCGCGTAGAAACGTTCTTCCGCCGTACGTCTGGCCGTTGCCCGACGCGACCGGTAGGGATCTGGTGGCACTGCTAGAACCTCAGCGCCCCACTTTCCCATCCGTGGTCACAACCGCCGGGCCGCGCGCCCGGACGGTGGTCAGGAGTCAGCCTCATGCGGAGCACCCCGAACCCCCGGATCAACCCGAGAGCGCCGCGGTTCCGGCGCCGGACGCTCGCGGCGGCCTCCGCCGCGGCCGTGGTGGCGGCGCTGGTGGCGCTGCCCGGCGGCGTGGCGCAGGCCGCGTCGCCCGACATCGTGATCAGCCAGGTGTACGGCGGTGGCGGCAACTCCGGCGCCCCGTACGCCAACGACTTCGTCGAGCTGTACAACCGCGGCACCGCGCCGGTGTCCGTCACCGGCTGGACGGTGCAGTACGCCTCGGCCGCCGGGGGGAGCTGGTCGCGGACCACCCTCTCCGGGACGATCGCGCCCGGCCGCTACTTCCTCGTCCAGGAGGCCGCCGGAGCCGGGACGGGCGCCGCGCTGCCGACGCCGGACGCCACCGGCACGATCGCCATGTCCGCGACCTCCGGCAAGGTCGCCCTCGTCACCAACGGCACGGCGCTGGCCTGCGCTTCGGGCTGCGCGAGCCAGTCCGGGGTGAAGGACCTGGTCGGCTACGGCAGCGGCGCGAGCTCCGCCGAGGGGACGCCGACCGGCAACCTGTCGAACTCCACCGCCGCCCTGCGCACCGGCGGCGGCGCCACCGACACCGACAACAACGCGGCGGACTTCGCGATCACCGCGCCCGTGCCGCGCAACTCCTCCTCCACCGGCACCGGCGGCAACCCCGCCGGCACCCGCATCCACGACATCCAGGGCGCCGCCCGCACCTCCCCGCTGGCGGGCAGCGCGGTCAGCGCCGTGCCCGGTGTGGTGACGGCCGTCGGCCCCAACGGCTTCTGGTACCAGGACCCGCAGCCCGACAACGACCCCGGCACCAGCGAGGGCATCTACGTCTACACCGCCGGCGCGCCCTCGGTCGCGGTGGGCGACTCGGTGACGGTGAACGCCACCGTCACCCAGTACCGCCCCGGCGGCACCGGCGGTACCACCAACCTGTCGATCACCGAACTGACCGCGCCCACCGTCACGGTGGTCGCCCACAACGTCGCGCTGCCCGCCGCCACCGTGGTCGGCCAGGGCGGGCGGGTGCCCCCGTCCGCGGTCATCTCCAGCGTCACCTCCGGCGACGTCGAGGCGGCCGGGAACTTCCAGCCCGCCACCGACGGCCTGGACTTCTGGGAGTCCCTGGAGGGCATGCGGGTCGAGATCGACAACGCGGCCGTGGTCGGCCCGACCAACAAGTACGGCGAGCTCGCCGTCGTCCCGCCGGGCAGCACCACCCGCACCAACCGGGGCGGCATCCTGCTCCAGGCGAACGACGGCAACCCGGAGCGGGTCGTCCTCGGGAAGGCGCTCGCACCGACCCCGACCGCCAACGTCGGCGACACCCTGACCGGCGCCACCGTCGGCGTGCTCGACTACGCCTTCGGCAACTTCACCCTCCAGGTCACCGCGACCCCGGCGGTCACCTCCGGCGGCATCGCGCCCGAGACCACCGCCGCGCCGACGGCCGGGCAGCTCGCCGCGGCCACCTTCAACGTGGAGAACCTCGCCCCCTCCGACCCGCAGAGCAAGTTCGACGGCCTCGCGGCGGGCATCATCGGCAACCTGCGCTCGCCCGACCTGGTCGCCCTCGAGGAGATCCAGGACAACAGCGGCGCCACCGACGACGGCACGGTCAGCGCCACCCAGACCCTGGCCAAGCTCACCGCGGCCATCACCGCGGCCGGCGGCCCCTCCTACTCCTACCGCGAGATCGACCCGGTGGACGGCCAGGACGGCGGGCAGCCCGGCGGCAACATCCGCCAGGTGTTCCTGTTCCGCACCGACCGCGGCCTCTCCTTCACCGACCGCCCCGGCGCCGGATCCACCACCGCCGACTCCGTGGTGAACGCGGGCGGCACACCGCAGCTGGCCTACTCGCCCGGGCGGATCGACCCGACCAACTCGGCGTTCAACTCCAGCCGCAAGCCGCTGGCCGGAGAGTTCCGCTGG
Organism: Kitasatospora sp. NPDC057518; assembly: GCF_042802075.1. Taxonomy (NCBI): domain Bacteria; kingdom Bacillati; phylum Actinomycetota; class Actinomycetes; order Kitasatosporales; family Streptomycetaceae; genus Kitasatospora; species Kitasatospora sp. NPDC057518. Next base: position 2,501 of record NZ_JBHVEU010000583.1, on the reverse strand, counting down.
AACGGCAAGCCGGTCTTCGTGATCGCCAACCACTTCAACTCCAAGGGCGGCGACCAGCCCCTCTTCGGCCGCTACCAGCCGCCGGCCCACCCCTCGGAGACCCAGCGCCACGCCCAGGCGACCGCGGTGAAGGGCTTCACCGACCAGATCCTGGCCGTGGACCCGAACGCCTCGGTCATCGTGCTCGGCGACCTCAACGACTTCGAGTTCTCGCAGACCGCCGACATCCTCACCGCCGGCGGCTCGCTCACCGACCTGCCGCGCACCCTGCCGCTGCCCGAGCGCTACACCTACGTGTACGAGGGCAACTCGCAGGTGCTGGACCACATCCTGATCTCCGGCTCGCTCGCGGCCACGTCGTACAGCTACGACATCGTGCACATCAACAGCGAGTTCAGCACGCAGCTCAGCGACCACGACCCGCAGGTGGTGCGCATCCCGCTGCCGTAACGGCCGAGGCCGACGGTGCCGGTCTCCCCGTTCGTGGGGAGGCCGGCACCGGTGGTCCGTCGCCCGATCGTCCTGACCGTCACAGCCGTCCGGCGTAGTCCGGCAGCCGCAGGCCCGAGTGGGCGGCCCGGGCCGCCCGGGCCCTCGGCGTCGCCAGCTCGCTCGCGGCGGATTCCGGATCGCGCACCACGGCGTTGCGGGCCTCCAACTGCTCCCGTGTCCTCGGCGCCACCGACGTGCCGCCTCCGGTGGCCAGCGCCTGGTTGCGCTCGGCGAAGGGGCGCAGCCGGCGCTCGTAGGCCGCGAAGGCGGCGGTGTGGTCGGAGCGCGCGGCCAGTTCGCCGGCCAGGACGTACGCGCCGACCAGGGCGAGGCTGGACCCCTGGCCGGACAGGAACGACGTGGCGTGCGCGGCGTCGCCCGCGAGGACCACCCGCCCGCGCGACCAGCTGGGCAGGTGGATCTGGCTGACGACGTCGAAGAAGAGGTCCTCGGCGTCCCGCATCGCCGCCACCAGGCGCGGCAGGTGCCAGACCCGCTCCGGGAACCGCGAGGCGACCAGCTCGCGCTGGGCCCGCGGATCGCGGAAGGCCTCGAAGGGCGGGTCGTCGCGGGTGAAGGTGAGGAAGCCGTGGAGCCGGTCGGCGGGTTCGTGCGCGTTGAGGACCGCGCCGCGCCCGACGTCGTTCCAGACGACGGCCTCGCGGACGAGGCCGAACTCGTTCGGGAGCGTGAAGCCGGCGAAGACGTGCCCGAGGTAGCGGTGGAAGGCCTCCTCGGGGCCGAGGACCAGCCGGCGGGTGTTCGAGTGCAGGCCGTCCGCGCCGACCACGAGGTCGAAGTTGCGGCGGGCGCCGCTGTCGAACCGCACGTGGACGGCCTCCCCGTCGTCCTCCAGCGCGGCGATCGAGTCCTCGAAGAGGAACTCGACCCGGCCGCGCAGCGGCTCCTGGAGGGCGTCGGCCAGGTCGCCGCGCCGGACCTCCAGGTCGTGGCCGGCCGCGCCGCCGGTCAGCTGTTCCGGGCGCAGCGAGCCGACGGCCCGCCCGACGGAATCGACGAAGGTGATTCGCTGGCTGTCGACGTGGGCGGCGCGCAGGCGCGGCAGCAGCCCCATGCGCTCCACGACCTCGCGGGCGGGCCCGCGGACGTCGATGGCGTAGCCGCCCCCGCGCACGGCGGCGGCCTTCTCGACGACGGTCACCTCGAATCCGTACCGGTCGAGCCAGTACGCGAGCGCGGGGCCCGCGATGCTGGCCCCGGAGACGAGGACGCGACGGACGGGGCGTGACACGGTGTTCATGGCCTCTCACTTCCTTCCCGGCGGGCATCCCCGCCGGCACGTCGGTGGTACGCACCTGGACGAGCGGAAAGATACGTACCTCAGGTATCTTTATGGAGGTCACACGTCGCCCTCGCGGGCGGTGGCCAACCCCCACAATACAGATACCTAACTTAGGTATGCAAATGGAGGTGCTATGCCCGCCGCGGCTCCTGAGCCCGTCGAGGACCCCGGGTTCCCCGAGGCGTCCGACCCCCTCAAGGCTTCCGATTCCCCCGAGGCCCGCGAACCGGGGGAGCCGCGGCCCGACCTCCTCGCCGCGCTGACCCGGATCTCCCGGCTCAGCGCCGCCCTCACCCGGGGCCGCCTCGTCGAACGCGCCGTCGAGGAGGCGGGCCTGGGGCGCGACCGGCCCGCGGTGGGCGTGCTCGTCACCCTGCGCACGGCCGACGGACCCCTGCGGATCGGCGAGATCGCCGACCGCATGCAGGTCGTCGGCCCGCACATCACCCGCCAGGTCCAGATCCTGGAGAAGCACGGCCTCGCCCGCCGCATCCCCGACCCGTACGACGCCCGGGCCCGCCTCATCGAACCCACCGAGGCCGGCGCCGAGGCCGTCAACCGTTACCTCGCCTTCCTGCTCGGCTGGTTCACCGACGCCCTCGGTGACTGGCCCCGGCAGGACCGAGACGACCTCGTCCGGCTCCTCGCCCGCTTCGCCGACGATGTGACGACCCGCCTCGCCAGGCTCGACGAGGAGGAGTAGGGG
>NZ_JBHVEU010000582.1:0-4690 GCF_042802075.1 Kitasatospora sp. NPDC057518 | reverse complement strand
AGGGGGCGCCGTCGTCGCCCGCTCCTACTGCTCCTGCCGCTCGGCCCACTCGACCAGTTCGACGACCACCCCGTTCGGGTCGACGACCTGGAAGAGCTTCTCGCCCCACGGCTCCTCGCGCAGCGGCAGGGTGATCACGACCCCCTCCTCGCGCAGCCGCCGCTCCTCGGCGGCGATGTCCTCGACGACGAACGCCAGGATCACGCCGTCCGCGATCCGGTGGCGCTGGTCCTCGGGGAGGACTTCGAGGCCGCGCCGCAGGTAGACGACATTGACCCCGCCGCCCGGGTGCGCGAGCGAGACGAAGCCGTCGGCCGACATCTGCTCGGTGTAGCCGAAGTGCCGCTGGAGGAAGGCGGCGGAGGTGGTGACGTCCTCGACGGTCAGGGAGACGGCGGTCGTGGTGATCTGCAAGGCGGAGAACCCTCTCGTCGGCATCGCACGGTTATCCCGTACGCAGTACACTATACATAGTACGGAGAATTGCGCCAGGGGTCTCCGCGGAATCCGGGACGGGGCCGGAAACGACGGAGGGAGGCTCCCCGGGCGGGGGAGCCTCCCTCAGGAGGTCGGCGAGGCCGGTGCGGCGCGCGTCAGTAGACGCAGGGGATGCCGCCGTCGGACTGGGCGTCGACGGCCGGGCCCTGCATCGGCAGGTTGGCGGCCGGGTCGGTCGGGGCGCCGCCGGCGGGGGCGGCGGGCTTGTCGGCGGCGACGCCGGTGAAGCCGGTGCCGAGGGTGACGACGACGTGGTCGGCGGCGGTGGCGGCGGACGCGGTGGCGGTCACGCCGTAGCGGGCCGCGACCTGCTCGGCGGCCTCCTTGGCGCCCTTGCCGTAGGTGACGGTGGTGGTCTTCGGCCGGGTGGCGGCCGAGCCGGTGCGGCCCTCCTTGAAGCCCAGGCCGGCCAGCGCCTTGGCCTCGTCGACGGAGGTGACCCCGGCCGCGGAGGAGGCGTTGAAGACGTCCACGGTGACCGGCCCGGCGGCGGCCGGGGGCGTGGTGGCGGCCGGCGGGGCGGCGGGGGCCTGGGTGGCGGGCGCGCCGGAGGCGGCGGCCGGGTCGGCCGGGGCGGGGGCGGCGTCGGCGTAGCCGAAGAGCTGCTTGACCACCTTCTGGACCTTCGCCGGGGTCACCAGGTTGACGTCCTGGCCGTTCTTGGTGCCGAACCCGTCGAAGGTCAGGGTGTTGAACTCGACGTTGCCGCCGGTGAGGTTGGGGGCCTGCTGGGCGAAGTCGAGCACGTTCCACTCGTTGTCGATCACCAGGTCCTTCTGCATCACCCCCATCAGCTCCTGCATCTTGCCGAGGTCGCCGATGACGCCCTTCTGCTTGAGGTTGTGCACCACCGAGGAGATGAAGGCCTGCTGGCGGTGGGTGCGGGCGAAGTCGCCGGTGTTGCCGTCCGGGCCGTCGAGGTTGTGGCGCTGGCGGACGAAGGAGAGCGCCTGGGAGGCGTTGAGCTTGTTGACGCCCTTGTGGAAGTCGGCCCCGGAGCCCTGGCCCTCGATGGCCGGGTCCTTGGTGTCGTGGGTGAGGCAGACCTCGATCGGCTGGAGGGCCTTGGCGATGTCGTAGAAGCCCATCAGGTTGACCTCGGCGATGTGGTCGATGGGCTGGTCGAGGAACTTCTGCACGGTGCGGATGGTGGCCGCGCGGCCGATGTCCCGGCCGGCCTTCTCCAGGTCGGCGCCCTTGAGGCCCTTGGCGCGCAGACCGGCGTCGGCCTTGTCCTTGGCCGCGCCGTAGGCCTCCTTGATCTTGGCCATGCCCATCTGGGAGCCGTTGGCGTCGTAGGTCATCACGTAGTCGTCGCGGGGTATCGAGACGGCCTGCACCTTGCCGCCGTTCGCCGGGATGTGCAGCAGGATCAGCGAGTTGGTGTTGTAGCCGCCGATGTCGGAGCTGTGGCCGGCGTGCAGCTCGTCCTGGACGAACTCGGGCGGGAGGTCCGTGCCGTCCATGTTCTTGCGGCTGTCCAGGCCGATCAGCAGCAGGTTGACCGAGTTGTCGAGGTGCTTGGGGGCGTCCTTCTTGGTCTCGGCGATGACGCCGGAGGTGGTCATTCCGTCGGTGAGCTGCTTGTACTCGTACCAGACCACCCCGCTGGCGGCGAACACCGCCAGGCCGACGGTGCAGGCCACCACCCGGCCCGCGACCAGGGCGGGTGAGGGGCGGCGGGGGCGGCGGGCCTCGGCGCCGCCGTCGGTCCCGGGGTTGTCAGCCATGCTGCCTCCTCCTCGCCCGGACCAGCCGGACCGCGATCACGATGACGGCCGCGGCCGCGGCCTCGGCCATCACGGGAAAGCCGTGCACCACCCACTTCGCGGCGCCGGTGGCCAGGCCCTTGCCCTGGTACCGGTCGCGGTGGGCGGTGAACTCGACGACGGCCGTCACGCCCAGGACCACCAGCGGCGAGGTGGCGAGCACCCACCACCAGCCGTTGCGGCTGCTCAGTGCCGCCGCCAGGCCGGTGCCGAGCACCGCGGCCACGGCGAAGACCAGGCCCATGCCGGGGCCGGAGAGCTCGTCGACCGCGGCGCCGGCCAGCGGTAGTCCGAGGGCGAGGGCCGCCGGCAGCGCGGGGCCGCCGGGCAGCGGGCGTATGTGCCCGGCCGGTTTGTCCGCCGCCCGTCGGCGCGTCCGCTGGTCGGCCGACCGTCCTCGCTGCCCCGCCACGCCCTCACCCCGGTGTTCCCGTGTTCCGCGCGCCATGGTGGCGCCTGCGCCGCGTGCCGTCCGTCGGTTTCGTCGGTCCGGAACTCTGTTCGTGGCGCTGCCAGTTCCGGACGCCGGTTGCCGGTCGGCCGGTTCCCGTGCGGGGGTCCGGCCACCCGTGATCGGGGGAGGCGCTTCCCAATGTCTTCTACACGGGTGTAGAAGTCGTACGCAGCATAGAGCACGTCCGTTCGGCGGGACGTCCGGGTCTTCCGTGGCCTGGATAAACTACACCGGGCAGTTTCTGAGAGGGTCGGCCGGTGCGCCGACGGAAGAGGAGAGGGCCGTGGCGACGACGGGCGGAGCGGGACGGCCGGAGAAGCGCGAGGCGATCACCCGGGCCGCGACGGTGGTGTTCGGCCGCGAGGGGTACGTCCGGGCCAGCATGGACGCGATCGCGGCCGAGGCCGGGGTGTCCAAGCGGACGGTCTACAACCACTTCGGCGACAAGGAGACCCTCTTCCTGTCGGTGGCCCTGCGGACCTCGGCGGAACTGACCGAACGCATCGACGGGCTGATGGCGACGTACCTCGGCCGGGTGGTGGACCTGCGCCGGGACCTGATCGACTTCGCCGTCGAGCGGGCCCGCGCCGTGCTGTCGGCCGGGGAGCACGGGGCGCTCGGCCGGGCGATCCGGGCCGAGGTGGCCAACATCCCGGCGGACGTCCTGGAGGCCTGGCTGGAGGCCGGCCCGGTCGCCTCCCAGCGCGCGCTCGCGCAGCACGTCGAGGCGCTCGCCGGGCGCGGGCTGCTCGCGGTCGAGGACGCCGCCCTGGCCGCCGAGCAGTTCACCCTGCTGACCTTCCACGGCGTCGCCGAGCGCTCCTTCTGGGGCGCGCTCCCGGTGGCGGACGAGGAGGTCGAGCGGATCGCGACGGCCGGTGTGGACGCCTTCCTGCGGATCCACGGCGCGCCGGAGGCGGCGGAGGCGTCCTCGGCGGCACGGGGCTGAGCCCGCCCGGGCGGGAGCGGCCGGCCGCCGCCCCCGCCCGGACCACCCGTGGATCACTTCCAGTTGAGGCCCTTGCCGAGGGTGTACGGCTCGCCCCAGTACTCGGCGCCCGCGACCTTGGAGGCCTCCGGGGACATCGCCACCGCGCAGGAGGTGGCGGACTGGCCGTTGGTGAAGCCCTTGGGCAGCGACTCGCTCTTGCACTTGGCGAAGGAGCCGATGACCATCAGCTCCTGCGCCTCGGTGCCGTCCGCCAGCAGGCCCTTCATGTGGCTGACGCTGGTGTAGGACAGGTCGGTGCCGCCGGCGTTGGTGACCTTGTAGTGGATGTAGTACGGCACCAGGCCCTTGGCCTTGTCGCCCAGGTTGAGCGGGGCGAGGTCGGCCGGGTCGCCCTTCTCGATCGAGGTGACCGCGAGCGCGATGGTGCCCTTGGTGCTGCCCGAGCTGAACGGGACGGTGGCGGCGTCGCCGAGCTTCAGCGTGGTCCCGGCCGCCGGGGCGCTGCCGGCCGGCGCGGGTGCGGTGGCCGAACCGGACCCGGCGCCGCCCGCCGGGACGGAGGCCGAACCGGAGGCGGCCGGGGTGGTGGCCGCGGTGCTCGGCGAGGCGGCCGGGGTGGTGGGCGCACCGGTCGCCGGCGGGGTCTTGGCGGTGTCGGACGACGAGGCGTCGTCGTTGCAGGCGGTCAGGGTGAGCGCGCCGACCGCGGCCAGTGAGGCCAGGGCCAGGGCGCGACGACTGCTGCGGATGGGCTTCACGTGATGTCCCCCGTGGTAGCGGACCCCCGGTGCCGGTGGTCCTCCTGAGGGACGTTCATAGCGCAGCGCGAACGAGCGGGGCCATGGCTTCGACGCGTCCTTGACACGGTCGTGACGAGTCCCTCGCGCCACCGTGACAAGGGATGCCGAGTCGTGATCAGCCGCCCGGACGGGGGGCCGGCGAGGGGCCGACCGGCGTCGGCGCGGGGGGCCGTGGGGCACCCGGAGGAGACCGGGCCCGGTCCGCTCGGCCTGGAGA
>NZ_JBHVEU010000581.1:0-4754 GCF_042802075.1 Kitasatospora sp. NPDC057518 | reverse complement strand
GCCGTAAGGACTTCGCCGTCCGTCGGGTCTTCACCGTCCTGTCGGGGCGGGCGGCGGCTCAGGCGCTGTCGGCCCGGGGGGCCTCGGCGACCTGGGACAGCTCGTTGAACGCCGTCGACCGTACGTCCAGCAGCGCCAGCAGGACCGGTGGGTCCAGGGCCCGGATCGGGCGCAGCCGCAGTTCCATCGGCAGCAGCGGCACGTCCGGCCGCACCTCGATCGGTCCGACCGATCCCACCGAGACCTCGCCGTCGCCCGTCAGCACCTCGTCGAAGGAGACGGGGACGGAGTGCGCCAGCAGGTACCAGGTGCCGCTCGGCACCCGGTCGAGCAGGAAGGCCCCGGGGCGGGGGAGGACGCAACAGGCGGCCGGCCGTCCCTCCGGGATCCGGGTGGGGAAGAGCCCGACGAACACCCGGCCGAGGTCCCCCGCGACCGAGGCCCGGATCTCGCCCCGGAACGTCGAGAGTTCCGCGCCGCGGCCCCGGCCGTGTAAGTCGACCTCGATCCGGGGAGTGAAGCCCCGGAGCTGACGGAACATCGTGGGGGAGGCGCCGACGCTGCTGGTGAACCGGGAGCTGAAGGTGCCGACGCTGTTGTACCCGACCCGGTGGCTGATCTCCGTCACGGTGAACGTCGTCTCGATGAGGAGGCGTTTCGCGGTCTCCAGGCGTATGGCGGAGAGGAATCGCCGTGGCGAGACCCCGGTCATCCGTTGGAACTCACGGGAGAAATGGAATTTGCTGTACATGGCCGCCTGCGCCATATCGTCTATGGTCAGCAGCTCGCCGATGTTCTCGTGCATGGTCTCGATGGCCCGGGTCACGGCTTGCTCGATGGCAGATTTCATGATCGACTCCAGGTTCTCTGCTGTACATGCGAATGAACAGAAATTCCGCCCGTGCGATGGTCGGGTACGAAAGTCGCGGCCGTGGTTTCCGGGCCGGCGGTCAGAGAGGCCATGGCATGCGAAGGCGTCCCCCGCCGGAAAGGGGAGGACGAAAGGGGGCCGCCGCCATAACGAGAGACGACGTTATCAGTTGGTGCATGACAAGTGCAATGGCGCGTTGGCACATTCCGTTGGCATGTCTGAAAGTTGGGATGCCGGGGGGGTTCGTATGTTTGAACCCGATTGTCAAGGGCGATTGCCGGAACGGGCGGGATCGGGTGCGCACCACCGCCGACCCGCGGTGGGGGATGGTGCGCTCACAGGTCAACGCCGCCGCGCGGCCGCCGGGTTGAGGACGCCGAAGCCGATCAACGCTCCTCAGCAACGCAGGAGATGCGGAGGTGGAGGTATTGCCCGGACGATGCCAAAGTCGCGTATGCGAATCGGGGTCGGCCGGTGCGTCGGGCCCGTTTTTTCGACGACCACCTGAGGAGATGCCGGTGGGCTCGCGTATCCCAGATCAGCAGGATTACCGCACCATGACGCTCGAGGCGTTCGCGGACACGATCGTCCCGGGGGAGAAGCGCTCCCCCGACGACCGGGCCGTGGCCGGCGCCTCGACCGGAGGCGGCGCGGTGCAGGCAGGCGCCATCGAACTGCTGGAGACGCCCGCGACCGGGCTGTCGAACGCCCTGGACGACTACGAGCAGGCGCTCAACCGCCACGCCCGCGCCTACGCGCAGGAGCACGGCCTGCCGCTCGACGACGCGGTGCCGCCGTTCGTCGCCCTTCCGTTCGCGGACCGGACCGGCCTGGTGCGGACGCTGACCGGCCCGGACCACCCGGAGCGCGAACTGTGGGTCCTGCTGGCGCTGTTCAGCAACATGGCCTACGACACCGCCGCCCACCTGCACACCGCGGACGCGATCGCGGCGGGCCACCCCGGTCTCACGGCGATGGGGTTCATGGACCCGGACGCCGATGGCCTGTGGCGGTTCTCCGACTTCTCGTACCGGCGGCAGCTGGCCGAACCCCACCCGGGCACCACGTCCACAGGGAGCCCCGCATGACGAGCACCGAGAGCACCGACGTCCTGATCGTCGGCAGCGGCTTCGGCGGCGCCATCGCCGCCTACCACCTGGCGGCCGGCGGCGCGCGGGTCACCGTGCTGGAGCGCGGCCCGTGGCTGGAGGCGCCCGACTTCGAGCACGACTTCCTGCTCGGGTCCTCGTACACCCGCATCTTCGACTTCGTGGTCGGCGACGGCATGAGCCTGCTCGGCGGGAACTGCGTCGGCGGCGGCAGCGTGGTGTACTTCGCCGCGATGCCGCGCGCGCCCCGGTTCGCCTTCGAGCGCCGCGGCGGCATCGGCCGCCGGATGTGGCCGGCGGCCATCACCAGGGACACCCTCGACCCCTGGTACGACCGGGTGGCCGAGGCGCTGCCGATCACCCAGCAGGACTGGAACGACGTCACCTACGCGGGCGGCCTGTTCGCCGCCGCCTGCGACCACGCGGGGCGCACCGCCAACCCCGTCCCGGCCGCCATCGACCGGGCGAAGTGCACCAACTGCAACTGGATGATGTCCGGTTGCCGCTTCGACGCGAAGCGGTCGCTGCTGCTGAACTACCTGCCCGCCGCGCTCGCGCACGGGGCCGAGATCCGGCCGTTGCACGAGGTGCAGCGGCTCTCCCGGACGGACGGCGGCGGCTACCGGGTGCACTACGAGGTCGTCGACGACACGGACTACCGGGTGCACGTCGGCAGCGGCACGATCGACGCGAAGATCGTCGTGCTCGCGGCCGGCGCCGGCGCCACCCCGGTGATCCTCCAGCGCTCCGAGGCGGACCTCGGCACGATGCCCTCCGCCGTGGGCCGCTACTTCTCCGGCAACGGGGAGCGCCTCAACACGGCCGTCGTCGACGAGGACCGGGCCCGCGACCTGCTCGGGCTCAAGCGCTCCGACGGCCTGGCGTTCGGGGCCAACCAGATCGGCAAGGGGCCGGTCGTGGCGAGCTGGGACAACCTCGACGGCTCGCTCCCGGAGCACTCGCGGTTCTCCCTGGAACAGCTCTACTTCCCGCCCGGGTTCGGCACCATCCTGGCGCAGGTGCCCGACGCGACCGGCCCCGGCTGGTTCGGCGTGGAGAAGAAGGAGATGGTCCGGCGGTGGCAGTCCTGGCTGACCGTCTTCACCATGGTCGAGGACGACAACGAGGGCGTCTTCGGCCCGCCGCCGGCCACCGGCAACGCGGACCGGATCTCCCAGCAGATGCTCGGGCGCGGACCGATCAGGTACCGGCCGACCGAGAACACCCTGCGCGGCTGGGCCGAGTCGGACGCCGTGGTGAAGGACATCCTGGAGCGCGACGGCCTGGCCCGCGTCATGCCGTGGACCAACGACCTGGTGGGCGCCTACACCGTGCACCCGCTGGCGTCCTGCCGGATCGGCGACGACCCGGGGACCTCGGCGCTCGACGACCGGCACGAACTCCGCGACCACCCGGGCATCTTCGTCACCGACGGCTCCGCCGTCCCGGGAGCGCTCACCGTCAACCCCGCGCTGACCATCTCCGCGCTCGCCGAACGCGCCGTCCCCGGCATCGTGCGCGCAGCGCGGGAGCGCGGCGTGAACGTCCGGTACGGCGCGCCCTCGCCGGACGGCGGGACCAGCGGACGGCGCGGGGTGCGGACGCAACTGCCCGGCCTGACGCGGCCTTAGGGCGTGTCTGACCATTGGCGTCGGATCAGGGCGCGGCGTTGGGGTGCGTGCATCGCAAGGCGGAGGAGGGAGCCACTGCGGAGCATTGGCGACCGACGACAACGCGGCGAGGTGCGTGCCCCGGCGTCGCGCACCCGGCGGGAATTGTCAGACACGTCCCAAGTGCGCCACGGCGACAGATCGAGCCAGAGAGGAGGAGACCGATGGTGATACCGCTGCTGCGGCCGGCCCTGCGGCCGCTGGCGCAGATCCGCCGGGTCGCCCCGGTCCGCCCGGCCGACGCGGGGGAGGAGGTGGCCCGGGTCTACGCCGAGGTCGAGCGGGAGTTCGGCCTGCTCGCACCGCCGATCGGCCTGCACGCGCCCTCGCCGGCGGTGCTCGCCGCCTCGTGGGTGATGCTCCGGGAGACCCTGCTCGCCGCCGGGCGGGTCGACCGGGCGCTCAAGGAGGCGGTGGCCGTCGCCGTGTCGGAGGCCAACGCCTGCCCGTTCTGCACCGAGGTGCACGGCGCGACGCTGGCCGCGCTGCGGCCCGGACCGGGGGCGTCCGCCGGGGCCAGGGCGGCGGCGGGGAGGGAGCGGGAGGTGGCCGACTGGCTCCGGGAGACCGGGGACGGCGCGGGCGGCCGGGGTGCGCGACCGCCGTTCCCCGCGGACCGGGTGCCCGAACTGGTCGGCGTGGCGGTCACCTTCCACTACCTGAACCGCATGGTCAACCTGTTCCTGGAGGAGAGCCCGCTCCCGGCCGGCCTCCCGGCGCCCGCGCGGTCGGCGGCGACGGCCGTGCTCGGCCGGCTGATGCGCCGCAGCGCGCGCGGCACCCCGCCGGCCGGCGCCTCGCTGGACCTGCTGCCCTCCGCGCCGCTGCCGGCGGATCTGCGGTGGGCGGCGGGCACCCCGAGCATCGCCGGCGCGTTCGCGCGGGCGGCGGCCGCGATCGACGAGGCGGGGGCCCGCTCGGTGCCGGACGGCGTCCGGCGGCTGGTGACGGCCGGGCTCGCCGGGTGGGACGGGGGCCCGCCCGGGACCGGCCGCGCCTGGGTCGAGGACGAGGTGTCGGCCCTGCCCGAGGAGCAGCGCCCGGCGGGCCGGCTGGCGCTGCTGGTCGCCAAGGCCTCGTACCGGGTCGACGACGGTCTCGTCG
>NZ_JBHVEU010000580.1:0-4756 GCF_042802075.1 Kitasatospora sp. NPDC057518 | reverse complement strand
GGGACGCGCCTGGTCCGGCCGCGCCGTCTTCGCGTGGCGAGCGGCCGGCCGTTGCGGCTTCTGTGTGAACGTGGCGGAGCGCGCCAGAAGTCGGGCGGGCCGACTTCTGGGGTGGGTTTGTGCCGGAAGTTGAGTGCGTGGAGTCGACTTTTTGCGGGGGCGGGGGGTGGCATTCCGGGCGCCTGAAATGACTTGGCTGGGCGCGCGAGAAGTCGGCCTGGCCGACTTTTGGTGCGGGATTGGCTCGAGTGATTGGTTGCTTTGGGGATGGGCTGCCGGGGTGCGCGCCGCACAGGAAGTCGACCCGGCCGACTTCCTGCGCGGCGTGATGGCGCCCGTTGCTAGGCGACGGCCTGGCGGCGCCAGCGGCGGTAGGCGGGTTCGAGGCCGGAGAGGATGGTGTCGAAGCGGCGGGTGCTGGTGGTGGAGTCGACCTGGAGGCGGCTGATCTGGAGGGGATGGGAGGGGAGCCGGGGGCCCAGGCGGTGGTCGGAGAGGAAGCCGAGTCGGTAGCCGAGCTCCTGCAGGACGGTTTCGGCGCGGACGTCGTGGCCGCCGTCCGGGTAGGCGAAGGCGATCGGCGGTTCGCCCAGCCATCGGGTGAGGGCCTCGTGGGCGCCGGTGATCTCGGCGCGCACGGTGTCGTCGTCGCAGCGCCCGAGGCACGGGTGCCCCTGGGTGTGGTTGCCGATCGCGACGCCCCCGTCCCGCAGGGCGAGCAGGTCGGCCGGGGTCAGCTGCTCCTGGCGGGGCGGTCGGCGATCGGCGCTGACCCGCAGTTCGTGCAGACTGCGCCGCCGGTCCGGGTCCGGCATGGCCTTGAGCCGCCGGAGCAGCTGGGACGGGTGTCCGCAGTCGAGCGAGCGGGCCCGGCCCCCGTGCCGGGCGAGGAAGTCGGCCTCGTGCCACCAGAACGGCCGTTCGGTGCCGATGAGCTCCGAGATGACGAACGCGGTGGCCGGAATGCCCCGGGCGTCGAGGGCGGGCAGGGCGTGGGTGAGGACGCTCCGGTCGGCGTCGTCGAAGGTGACCAGGACGCTCCGGGGCGGCAGTGGCCGCCGTTCGGTCACGGCCTGGAGGACCGCGTCGAGCGAGACCGGCGTGGCGAGCCGCTGGAGCCGGTCGAGCTGAGCGCCGAACGAGCGGTGGTCGGTCACCCCGTGGTACGCGAGCACCGCGAGCCGTTGGGCGGCCAGGGCCCGGAACAGCGGCTGGACGGGGGCGAACCGCAGCCATTCGCCCCGAGCGTCCTGCTGTTCCGTGTCGACGGCCGCCCGGTGACGGCCCCCGCCGTCCAGGTGCGTGCCGTGGCGGTGCTCCTCGCGCCGACGGTCGCCGTGCAGGAGATCGCCGCCGAGCTGATCGCCGCGAAGGTGATCGCCGTGCAGGTGGTCGCCGTGCGGACGGTCGGTGGGTCGGCCGGTGCCGTGCCGGTCCGCCGACCACCCGACGGTCAGGGGCAGCGCGCGCATGCGGGGTGCCGGCCGGGCGCGGGCCATGGAGATCGATGTACTGGACTGGGACTGCGGCACGGTTCCCCCTCGTTCGCCGAGCGGCGTGGCGGTACCGCCGGAGGACGGAGCCCGGCCTCCGACTCCAGGGGCGGCGGCTCCGCTCCTGGATATTCCTGTTCTCGGTGGGGGGTTCACACCCGTCCCTCGAACGGCTCCTGGATCACTCAATGCCATTGAGACCGCTGCACCGGACGGATGGTTGTACCGGGGGGACGAGTATTTTTCGTGGACTGATTGTGGAGCCGGAATGCACGCCCGGACGCCTCGGACACACTTCGGGGCGGGCCCGGCGTGCCGCTGACCAGCCCGGATCCCCCGGTTGCGCAGCGTGTCCGGACCTTCACTCCCTGCGGGCTGCCACCCGCGCCGCCCCGGGGTACCTTGGGCTCATGGCAGATGCGGACCGTGACCCCTTCCACCTCCACGGGGCCTCCCGGATGGCTCGCGCGTGCAGCGGCGGAGCCCTGGTCACCCACCAGGTCCCGCTGACGGTGGTGGGCCTGGCCTGCCTGGCGCTCGGCATCGTCGTGGCCGTGTTCGTGCCGGACAGTGACGGGCCGGCCTGGGCGATGGCGGTGGCCGGCTGTCTGGCCGCGGGCGTCCTGCTGCTCGGCCGGATCGCCTTCGGCGTGTTCCGCGACCGGCGCCGCGCCGCGCTCTGACGGCGCCCCGGCCGGCGTACCGGCCGTACGGTCGGCGGGTTCCGTCCGGGCGTTGCCCCCACCCGTAACGTCGATCGCTCTCGGAATTCCGAAACGGCCGATCGAGCGAAATTGGTCAGACCGACTGAATATCGTCCAGTCGGACAATCTCAGGCCCTCTTCTTTCACCATTCCCGGACGACAGCTTCATCCCGCCTCTACTGTGAAGGCGTTCTTCCGGCTCGAAGCGCCGTGGAGGTGGAGCGATGAGCGGTAGACCGGATCGCGCCGCGGCCGTCTCATGAGACGCGCCGGCGACCTCGCCGTCGCCGCCCTGGCCGCGGTCGTCGCACTGCCGCTGGCCCTGCTGATCGCCGTCCTGCTCCGCTGCGGCACCGGCGGCCCGGTCCTCCAGCGGCAGATCCGGACCGGCCGGCACGGCCGCGAGTTCCAGCTCCTGCGCTTCCGGACCGGAGGGGACGGCCGGCTCACCGCCCTCCTGCGGCAATCCGGCCTGGACGAGCTGCCGCGGCTGTGGAACGTGGCGCGCGGCGACATGGGGGTGATCGGGCCCCTGCCGGTCGGCCCGGACCAGGCGGCGCACTACTCCCGCCGGGAGCGCGGCCGGCTCGCCGTCCGGCCCGGCCTCACCGGCTGGGCCCAGCTGCAGGCCCTGAGCCGCGGCCGGACGCCCCGCCCGCTCAGCCGCCCCGAGTGGGCGGAGCTCGACCTCTGGTACGTCGAGCACCGTTCGTTCGGGCTCGACCTGCGCATCCTCGGCCTCACCGTGCTCGCCCTGCTGCGGCCCGACACCGGCCGGGCGCACCGGGTCGGCCCGGAGCCGCCCCGATAGGCTGCGGCCCATGGCCATTCCCCCCTTCCTCGTCGAGCTCCGCGCCATCGTGGGAACCCGCCCGCTCTGGCTGAGCGCCGTCGTCGCCGTCGTGCTGGACGACCGCGACCGGGTGCTGCTCGCCCGCCGGGCCGACGACGGCCGGTGGGCGCCGGTCGGGGGCATCCTCGACCCCGGGGAGCAGCCCGCCGACGGCGTGGTGCGCGAGTGCGAGGAGGAGACGGGGGTGGTGGTCGTGCCCGAGCTGCTCGCCTCCGTCACGGTCTCGCCGCAGGTCACGTACCCGAACGGCGATGTGACGCAGTACCTGGTGCTGACCTTCCGCTGCCGTGCGGTCGGCGGCGAGGCGCGGGTGAACGACGACGAGTCGCTGGACGTCGGCTGGTTCGGGCTGGACGAGCTGCCGCCGATGATCGAGAGCGAGCACGAGCGGCTGCGCCACGCGCTGGAGTGCGAGGGCCCGGCGGTCTTCACCTGGGAGGGCAAGGAGCGCCCCTGAGCCCGGGGGCGGGCCCATCACGGCCCGCCGCAGGTCCTCAACCACCCGCCCGCGCCGGTCAGCCCTTGTACTGCCGGTAGGCCTCCTCCGCCGCGTCCAGCACCGCGGCCAGGTCCCCGCCCGCCGTGGCGGTGGCGGTCGCGGCCACCGCGCCCTCGACGAACGGGGCGTTGGCGAACCGGACCGGGAAGGGCAGCCCGTGCTCGTCCGCGTCGGCCAGCAGCGCGCGGACGGTGGTGACCGCCCCGCCGAGGTCGGCGAGCACCACCACGCCGTGGCCCTGGTCCACCCGCCGGGTCGCGGCGGCCACCAGGACGGCGCTGATGCCCGGTCCGTCCGACGGGTCGCCGCCGGTCGCCGCGACCGGCGCGGGGGAGTCGGATCCGGTCAACGCGAGCGCGAGGGAGCGTACGGCGGTGGCCAGTTCCTGGCTGTGCGAGACCAGGACGATCCCGACCCGCCCGTGCGTGGCGGTCCGGGCGGGGGTCGGCCGGGGCAACTGGGTGGGTGAGGGAGGCGTCCGGGGTGCCGGGGGATGGGCCGAGGGGGCGTCGGAGATGGGGATGACGTCGGCGCGGGTGCCGTCCCGGCGGCTCATCGGCTGCTCCCTCGAACGGGTCGGTCGGTGGATCGTTCTGGCAAGGCGCGCTCGGTCGAACCGGTCATCCCGGTCGGTCAGGGCGGAGCGGCCCGGGCCCCGGCACCTCGCGGGCCGGGCCGGGGAAGCGGTCGTACGGCGCCCTGGCAGCACTCTGGCAGCTGCCCGCCGCCCCCGCCGGTCGGGACACGCCTCGACCGGTCCTCCGGCCGCACCCGTCCCCGCCCGGAGGAGTCCTCGTCAACCCGCTGACCGGGGCCGGGCGGTGTGGCTAGGCTGGCCCAGGAACGCCGTCGGGAGGAGATCGGTCAGTGGGATCCAACAGCGGGACGGACACGGAGGTCAGCGTGGTGCAGCCGGATCTGGCGCCGAACGGGAAGCCCAGGGTGGACTTCACCGGGGCGGAGTGGCTGTGCAGCAGCCAGGGCGTCGGCGACGTGCAGATCGCCTTCGTGGACGGCTACATCGGGATGCGGGACGGCCGCCAGGAGGACGGGCCGGTCCTGGTCTTCACGCCGGGCGAGTGGCGGGCCTTCGTGCTCGGCGCCCGGGACGGCGAGTTCGACCTCACCTGAGCCGAGGCGCGCGGAGCCCGTCGGCGCCGAGCCGGCGCCCGGCACCACGGGAGCGGACCCCCGGTCGGCGGGGGTC
>NZ_JBHVEU010000579.1:0-4777 GCF_042802075.1 Kitasatospora sp. NPDC057518 | reverse complement strand
GCCGACTTCCTGTGCTTACGGGTGGGTTGCGCGGGTGCGGCAGTGGGTGAGGGCGTAGGTGATGCGGCGGTCGGAGGGGAGGGTGGTGGCGAGGAGTTCGCCGGCGGTGACGAGGGTGGTCCAGTAGAGGGCGGGGTCGCCGGTGCGGGGCTGGGGGTGGGCGGCGGTGAGGGAGAGGTAGGCGGTGGTGAGGTTGCCGGTGGTGAACCAGCGCTGGAGGCCGTGGTGGTGGCCGGGGCGGATGCCGCCCATGGCGTCGATGGCGACCAGGAGGTGTTCGACGACGGCGAGTTCGGTGTCGGTGAGCGACTTGGGGATGTCGAAGACGCCGAGGGCTTCGAGGAGTTCGCCGGTGTCGGTCTCGCTGGCGGGGTGGTGGTCCGAGAGCAGGGCGTCGTAGCAGTCGGCCAGGCGGCGGGTGGTTTCGGCGTGGGGGATGTCGAGGGCGAGGCAGACGGCGCGCGCGACGGGCAGGGGCGGGTGGCCGAGGCGGGCGAGGAGGGCGTAGGTGGCGGCGGGGGTGGCGCCACGGGAGAGGGTGTGCCGGGCGAGGGTCGCGAGGTGCATAGGGAGTCGGGCTTTCAGACGGTGGTGGGGGTGATGAGGGCCCAGACGAACTTGCCGAAGCCGCACGGGCGGGAGGCACAGCCCCAGCGCTCGGCCAGCTCGTTGACGAGGTGGAGGCCGCGCCCGTGCTCGTCGTCAGGCGCGGCGGCACGGACCGACGGGCGGCCGCTACCGGCGTCGTGCACCTCCAGCCGCAACCGGGAGCCGGTGAGGGCGAAGCGGACTTCGATGTGGCAGTCGTCGGGCCCGTCGGAGTGCTGGACGGCGTTGGCGAACAGCTCGCCCAGGAGCAGTTCGGCGGTATCGCGGTACCGGTCCCCGGAAGGCAGCCCGGAGAGGTAGGCCCGGAGCAAGTACCGTGCCAGGGGCGTGGATTCGGCCCGGGAGGAGAGCCGGGCGACGAACATGCGGGGGCGGCGGGGCGTGAGCATGGGGGTACCTCGAAGGGGCGGGGCGGGAGCAAGCGAAGGACGTGCGACGTACGCCAGGCCTGCCCCCGATCGGGGTGTGATCACCCGACAGGGGGCAGGGCGTGCTGCAAGCGGAGAGAGAACCGTCTCCGAACTCACGAGGCCCGGCGGGCCCGGGAGTCGGCGGTCGGGGCGAACTCTGCCCAGCCGGCCGCTGCGGTGGCCAGGGCGCTCCGCCGCAAGCGGTCCTCGGTGGATCTGCGCGGCCCGGGTGTCGGCGTCTGGGCAGGGTGCGAGGGGTGGGGTGCGGCGGCCATCGCGGGCTCCAAGGGATACGGCAGTGGTGTGGTGTGAGCCCGGACCTGACCGGGCTCACACCCCGAGGCTTCGCTTCTCGGGGGGCTGGACACCACGATGCCGCTGATGGAAGGCCTTGGATTTCACCAGAAGTGAAAGATCATCAGATTCCCGTTCGGGTGATCCAGGTTGACAGCCGCAGGCTTCGGCGGCTAGCAGAGCGTGACAGTGCGGTCACCGTCTCGCGGGCGAGCGGGTGCCGGGACACCTGGTCGGGTGCGACCGCGTAGGCGGCGTCGAGCTGGTCGAGTGCGGCCTCCGGCCGGGCCATCCACCGGTAGGCCCGGGCCAGGTCGATGTGGTGGTGCCCGATCCTGGTCGGGGCCCATCCGGTGGGGAAGCGCAGCCCCTTCGCGGCGGCCACCGCCCGGTCGTGCTCGCCGGCCTCCACCAGAGTCATCACCCGGTGCACCCGCACGTTGGTGGGCCCGAAGTGCAGCGACAGGTCCGGCCGCTCGCCGGTCCGGGCGGCTACGTGTTCAGCCTCGTCCAGGTGGTGCTGCATCAGGTCCTTCTGTCGGGCGCGGGCGGCGACCACGGCCGAGCCGAGGTGCAGTTGCCCGGTGGTGACGAGTGCACTCGGAGTCCTGGCGTCGGTCCCCTCCAGGTGGCCGCGGCCGGACTCCTGGAGGCGTCGGCAGGCCTCCAGGTCGCCGACGCGCAGGTAGGCGGTGACCCGCAGGTACTCGCGGGCGGCCCGCAGTGCGGGCGCCTGGTCGCCGGCCCGCTCCGCGGCCCAGTCCATCCGGGCCAGCGCGGTCGCGGACAGGTCGCTCAACCCGATGGCGATCCCGACCGAGTGCCCGCACCGGTAGGCCTCCGCCAGCAGGCCCCACGCCTGCCGCTGCTGATCACCGGTGAACTCGTGCGCGGCCGTGTGCAACTCGACCAGCAAGCCCGGCAGCATCGCCACCATAGGCTTGTACTTCGCGGCTTGGGCCAGAGTGTTCACCTGCCGTACCGCTGCTCGAAGCGCGGGCAGGGCGCGAGGTCGAACAGCCTCCTGCGGCGGCAGGTCGTACAGATCGAGCACCGTACGGATCGGCCCCATCAGTGGGACCAACGGGTCATCTGCCACCCCGTCACCGTACGAGGGCGGCTGGAGGTCGCCAGGCTCAACTCCCAAGGCCCTGGCCACCGCTGCCACGAACTCGGGCGTCGCCGGCTTGTGCCCGGCCACCACCTTCGTGAGCAGGCTGTACGAGACGTGAGCACGATCGGCGAGTTGCCGATGGCTCAGGCCTCTCACATCTTCGTAGGCGGCGATGCGCTGGCCGGTGCTGATTCCGTCCGGAGGTGCCACGCTGGCCCCATCTCGTGAATGCCTTGAACCCTGTATGCGGGACCGTACCCCCGAACTCGCCTGGTCACAGATCATTCGGTCAAACAACGTTGACGCTGGTCGGCTGGTGCGCGGCCGGGTTCCATGGGATACCTACCTCCGCCGACCGGTCGACGGATACGGTGGCAGGACTGATTGACGTGGGGAGCCTCGACATGGATCCGTCCCCGTGCGGAGTGCTCGCGGCAGGCCTCAACTCGGCAGCCCTCACCATTCCGGGCCGGCCCGACGCGGTGGGCCGCTTCGAAGGGCTACGGACCGACCCGCACCTGTGGATCGGCATGGCGGAGGTCCGGGTGGTCGCGGCGAGGACCGGGCGGATGGGCACCCTGGACGAACAGTTGCGGACGTCCGCACCGGCGTCCGCCCGCAGGTGCTGTGAATGCTACGGGAGGCCATGACATGACCAGCGATGAACCGGGTGTGCCCGTGCAGGCCGCACCCGCTCCCACGGGTGACGACCTCTCGGGAGTCTGGGTCAGCCACTACGAGTTCTTCAGTAGCAGCCGCGAGAACACGTTCACCGGCCTGCACCACGTCGTCCTGTCCCAGAGTGGGAACCGGATCACCGGCCGGTCGCTCCCCGGTGCTTCGTCCAATCCCGACTCGCCGCTGTCGTTCGACCTCACCGTCGAGCGGAACGTCGTGACGGGCTCGTGGGTGGAACAGACCGCACAGGACGGCTACTACCAGGGGGCCAGGTACCACGGCGCCATTCAGCTGCTGGTCGATCCGACCGGGCGCCGCATGGCCGGCAAGTGGGTCGGCTTCGGCAAGGAGTTCGACGTCAACACCGGCCCTTGGGAGCTGCGTCTGCTGGAGAAGTCCACGGCGGATGACGTCTTGAGCCGCTACAGCGTGCCTCCGGAGGCGTAGCGCGCCTCACCGCGCCGGTGCGGCGAGCCCCCGCTCGCCACGCGGCCTGGCCGCACGCGTCGGCGTGCTGCTTGATGGTGACGGTCTTTCACGGTGGCTCGTCGAGAGTCGGAGTCTGTGCACTACGGTCTGTGGGTAGGCGGTCACAGCGACAACCGATCTGGCAGCGAAGGGCAGCCATGACGGACGACAAGCAGGTGAGGGGCACCGCGAGCTACCTGTTCGAGGCGGGCGTGCTCAAGCGGGCGAAGCGCCAGGGCTGGTGGATCGCCGGCGTCAAGGATCCCGAGTCGATCGCCGAGCACTCGTTCCGGACGGGCGTCGTCGGCGCGGTGCTCGCGATGATGGAGGGTGCCGACCCGGCCAAGGTCGCCCTGCTGTGCCTCTTCCACGACACCCAGGAGACCCGGGTCGGCGATATCCCGCACATCGGTCGGCGCTACCTCACCGCCGCGTCGAACGAACGCGTGACCGCCGACCAGGTCAGCGCCGCTCACCCGGCCGTCGTTGCCGGACTCCAGGCCCTCGTGGAGGAGTACGAGAACACCGAGAGCCTGGAAGTCACCGTCGCCCACGACGCGGACAAGCTGGAGTGCCTGATCCAGGCCGTGGAGTACCGCGAGCAGGGCTACCGGAACGTCCAACCGTGGATCGACAGCAGCCTCGGCAGCCTCAAGACCGAGTCGGCCCGCGCCCTCGCCGAGGCCGCGTTGACCATGACCTCCCTGGAGTGGCAGAAGGTCTACCTGACGTGACGCCACCGACACTCGTCTTCGACCGCTTTTCGGCGCTTGACAGTGCCATCTGACAAAGGAGTTGCGCATGTCGACTGATGGGCGGATCTTCCGCGAAGCTTGGATCGCGGGCGTGACGAAGCACTACCCGGGTGAGCCGAAGGCGGGCTATGTCGCCCCGTGGGAGGAGACTCCCGAGTGGGAGCGGGAGTGTGCCGCCGCAGTCCTCGGCCAGGTCCGGGAGTTCATCGGCGTGAGCGGTGGCAACACGTCCAAGCTCTCCCGGGAGCAGAAGGGCCGGTTCGTTGCGACGTGCTGGATCGCTCAGATCCACAAGCACATCGAGAACCCGAAGCCGGGCTACGTCGCCGACTGGGCCGATCTGCCGCCCTGGCAGCAGGAGACCGATGCGGACATCTTCGAAGCGATCGAGCGCGCCCATTCCTGAACACCGTGCTCTGCGTGGGAAGTCGGCCCCGCCGACTTCCCAC
>NZ_JBHVEU010000578.1:0-4790 GCF_042802075.1 Kitasatospora sp. NPDC057518 | reverse complement strand
CAGGAACCGGGCCCTCTTCGCGTTCGCGCCCCGGCGCGGGCTCAGCCGTCGTGTCCGGCGGCCGCCGCGACCGCCTCCTCGACGGTGGCGTTCCCGGCGACCAGCTCCAGGGTCAGCCCGGCGGTGCCCGGTTCGCGCAGCAGGGCGGCCAGGACGGCGGCGACGTCGGCCCGGTCCACCGCGCCGCGGTCGACGGAGGGGGCGAGCCGGACCAGGCCGGTGCCGGGGCCGTCGGTGAGCCGTCCGGGGCGCAGCACCGTCCAGTCCAGCGCGGTGCGGGCCCGGACGGCGTCGTCGGCGGCGCCCTTGGCCCGCAGGTAGGTCTCGAAGACCTCGTCGGCGGGGAAATGGGCCTCGGCGTCGGCGGCCATCGCCGAGACCATCAGGTACCGGCGGACCCCGGCGAGTTCGGCGGCGTCGGCGAGCAGCACGGCGGCGTCCCGGTCGACGGTGTTCTTGCGGGCGGCGCCGCTGCCCGGTCCGGCGCCGGCGGCGAAGACCACCGCGTCGGCGCCGGTGAGCAGTGCGGCGAGCCGGGTGGCGGTGGCGGCCTCCAGGTCGAGCAGCAGCGGCTCGGCGCCGGCGTCGACGAGGTCCTGGGCCTGTTCGGGGCGGCGGATGATCCCGGCGGGGCGTTCGCCGCGGGCGGCGAGCAGCCGTTCCAGGTGGAGCGCGATCTGTCCGTGGCCCCCGGCGATGACGGTACGCATGGTCCGACGGTAGTCCGAAGGGTCGGAAGTCGTCCTGGGGAGTGCCGCGAACAGGACACAATGGGCGCATGACTTCGCTCGCCCACCCGCAGCTGCGTTTCACGCCCACCGTGGCGGACCCCTCCGGCCCCCGGGAGCTGGTGATCCTGGGTTCCACCGGGTCGATCGGCACCCAGGCCATCGACGTGGTGCTCCGCAACCCGGACCGTTTCCGGGTGGTCGCCCTGTCGGCGGCGGGCGGTCGGGTGGAGCTGCTCGCCGAGCAGGCGGTGCGGCTGGGCGTGCACACCGTGGCGGTGGCCGATCCGGCGGCCGTCCCGGCGCTGCGCGAGGCGCTGGCCGCGAAGGCGGCGGGCGGTGCGCTGCCGACCGTGCTGGCGGGCCCGGACGCGGCGACCGAGCTGGCCGCCCTGGAGTGCCACTCGGTGCTGAACGGCATCACGGGGTCGATCGGCCTGCGGCCGACGCTGGCCGCGCTGAAGGCGGGCCGGGTGCTGGTGCTGGCCAACAAGGAGTCGCTGATCGTCGGCGGTCCGCTGGTGAAGGCGGTGGCGAAGCCGGGCCAGATCGTGCCGGTGGACTCCGAGCACGCGGCGCTGTTCCAGGCGCTGGCCGGCGGGACCCGGGCCGAGGTGCGCAAGCTGGTGGTCACCGCGAGCGGCGGCCCGTTCCGCAACCGCACCCGTGAGCAGCTGGCCGGGGTGACCCCGCAGGACGCGCTGGCGCACCCGACCTGGGCGATGGGCCCGGTCGTCACGATCAACTCGGCCACCCTGGTGAACAAGGGCCTGGAGGTGATCGAGGCGCACCTGCTGTACGACGTGCCGTTCGACCGGATCGAGGTCGTGGTCCACCCGCAGTCGGTGGTGCATTCGATGGTGGAGTTCACCGACGGTTCGACCCTGGCGCAGGCCAGCCCGCCGGACATGCGGATGCCGATCGCGCTGGGCCTGGGCTGGCCGGACCGGGTGCCGGACGCGGCCCCCGCCTGTGACTGGACCAGGGCCGCCACCTGGGAGTTCTTCCCGCTGGACGACGAGGCCTTCCCGGCGGTCGAGCTGGCCCGTGAGGTGGGCACCCTGGGCGGTACCAACCCGGCGGTGTTCAACGCGGCCAACGAGGAGTGTGTGGAGGCGTTCCTGAAGGGCCGCCTCGCTTTCACCGGAATCGTGGACACTGTTGCCAAGGTCGTGGCCGAGCACGGTCAGCGGGACGGCGCTCCGGCGGCGGGAACTTCCCTGACGGTCGAGGACGTCCTGCACGCGGAGGACTGGGCGCGCGCCCGGGCCCGCGAGCTGGCGGCCGGCTGACGGTCGACCGACGACCCCGATTGCGGTAGGACGAGACGATGAGCGGAGCGGCATGACGGAGGACCAGCGGTGGCAACGGTTTTGACGGTGGTCGGCATCCTGGTCTTCGTCATCGGGCTGCTCGTCTCGATCGCCTGGCACGAACTCGGCCACCTCTCCACGGCCAAGCTGTTCGGCATCCGGGTGCCCCAGTACATGGTCGGCTTCGGCCCGACCCTCTGGTCGCGCCGGAAGGGCGAGACCGAGTACGGCATCAAGGCGATCCCGTTCGGCGGGTACATCCGGATGATCGGGATGTTCCCGCCGGGCGAGGACGGCCGGATCACCAAGCGCAGCAGTTCGCCCTGGCGCACCATGATCGAGGACGCCCGCGAGGCCTCCTACGAGGAGCTCCAGGAGGGTGACGAGAGCCGGCTCTTCTACACCCGCAAGCCGTGGAAGCGCATGATCGTGATGTTCGCCGGGCCGTTCATGAACCTGGTCCTGGCGTTTGGGCTCTTCCTGACCGTCATGATGGGCTTCGGCGTCTCGATGACGGTGCCGACCATCGGCTCGGTCGCCCAGTGCGTGGTCAAGGCCGGCCAGCCCACCGACACCTGCCCCGCCGACGCGCCCAAGACCCCGGCCAACGAGGTGGGGCTGCGCCAGGGCGACAAGGTGCTCTCCTTCGACGGCGACCGGATCCGCGACTACGACCAGCTCCAGGCGGACATCCGGAAGTCGGCCGGCAAGCAGGTGGCGATCGTCGTGGAGCGCGGTGGCGAGCGGCTCACCTTCACGCCCACCATCGCCGTCAACGACGTGCAGAAGTACGACGGCAAGGGCGTGCCGCTGAAGGGCCAGACCGTGCAGGCCGGGTTCCTCGGGTTCACCCCGAAGAGCGAAACCGTCCAGCTCGGCTTCGGGCAGTCGGTGGACCGGATGTACGACATGGCCGAGAACGGGGTGAAGTCGCTGGCCGCCCTGCCGGGCAAGATCCCCGGGCTCTGGAACGCCGTCGTCGGCGACGCCCCGCGCGACCCGGACTCCCCGGTCGGCATGGTCGGCGCGGCCCGGGTCAGCGGCGAGGTCTTCTCGCTCGACCTGCCCGCCACCCAGCGGATCGCGTTCTTCGTGAACCTGCTGGCCGGCATCAACCTGTCGCTCTTCCTCTTCAACATGCTGCCGCTGCTCCCGCTGGACGGCGGGCACATCGCCGGCGCGGCCTGGGAGGCGGTCCGGCGCCGCTTCGCACAGCTGTTCAGGCGGCCCGACCCGGGCCCGTTCGACGTCGCCAGGCTGATGCCGGTGGCGTACGTGGTGGCCAGCATCTTCATCGGCTTCACGCTCCTGGTGATGGTCGCCGACCTGGTGAACCCGGTGAAGATCAGTTAGGGCGTTCGGGTACCACGGGTGTGCTGGGCGCCGTTGCGGTGCCGTACCGTGGAGGCCGGGTGCGCGATCGTCAGCGCGCCCGGCCTCGGCCGTGTCACGGCCGGGCGGTCGACCACACCTCAACCCCGGGGAACCCTGCGCACATGACCGCGATCTCGCTCGGTATTCCGTCCCTGCCGCTCAAGCCGCTGGCCAAGCGCCGCTACTCCCGGCAGATCATGGTCGGCAACGTGCCGGTCGGCGGCGACGCCCCGGTCTCGGTGCAGTCGATGACCACCACGGTCACCTCCGACATCAACGCCACGCTGCAGCAGATCGCCCAGCTCACCGCGTCCGGCTGCCAGATCGTCCGGGTCGCCGTCCCCACGCAGGACGACGCCGACGCGCTGCCGATCATCGCCAAGAAGTCGCAGATCCCGGTCATCGCGGACATCCACTTCCAGCCCAAGTACGTCTTCGCCGCGATCGACGCCGGCTGCGCCGCGGTGCGCGTGAACCCGGGCAACATCAAGCAGTTCGACGACAAGGTCGGCGAGATCGCCAAGGCCGCCAAGGACGCGGGCGTGCCGATCCGGATCGGCGTCAACGCCGGCTCGCTGGACAAGCGCCTGCTGGAGAAGTACGGCCGGGCCACCCCGGAGGCGCTGGTCGAGTCGGCGCTGTGGGAGTGCTCGCTGTTCGAGGAGCACGACTTCCGCGACATCAAGATCTCGGTCAAGCACAACGACCCGGTCGTGATGATCAACGCCTACCGCCAGCTCGCCGCCGCGTGCGACTACCCGCTGCACCTCGGCGTGACCGAGGCCGGGCCGGCCTTCCAGGGCACCATCAAGTCGGCGGTCGCCTTCGGCGCGCTGCTGGCCGAGGGCATCGGCGACACCATCCGGGTCTCGCTCTCCGCCCCGCCGGCCGAGGAGATCAAGGTCGGCAACCAGATCCTGGAGTCGCTCGGGCTGCGCGAGCGCGGCCTGGAGATCGTCTCCTGCCCCTCCTGCGGGCGCGCCCAGGTGGACGTCTACAAGCTCGCGGAGGAGGTCACCGCCGGGCTGGAGGGCATGGAGGTGCCGCTGCGGGTGGCCGTCATGGGCTGCGTCGTGAACGGCCCGGGCGAGGCCCGGGAGGCCGACCTCGGGGTCGCCTCCGGCAACGGCAAGGGCCAGATCTTCGTCAAGGGCGAGGTCATCAAGACCGTTCCGGAGTCGAAGATCGTCGAGACCCTGATCGAGGAGGCCCTCAAGCTCGCCGAGCAGATGCAGGCGGCGGGTGTCGAGGCGGGGGCGCCGACCGTGGTCGCCGGGGAGTGAAGGGCCGCGGGGGGAGCGGCCCCCGCGCAGCGTGTTTCCGACAGCCGTAGGTTGTCCTGACCGTGCGGGAGCGTCCGCGCGGTGTTTTCCGG
>NZ_JBHVEU010000577.1:750-4798 GCF_042802075.1 Kitasatospora sp. NPDC057518 | reverse complement strand
GGACGCGGGCGGGCCGGATCGGGGACGCGGACGGTGTCGGCGGCCTCCTCGTCCATCGCGAGCAGGCCGTCCGCCCGACCTATCAGATACTGCCGGCCGCCATGGCCCGGCGCGGGAGCTCCCTGCCGGGTGCGGGCGGCAGCCCGATCCGGGCCGGGACGGTGGGTTCGGCGTCGGGCGCGGCGGGGGACTTCGCGTGTTTGGCCGCGTCGACGGAACCGGGGCCGTGGATGGTGAGTTCGAAGTCCTGGTGCGCCTTGGCATCCGGCGCGAACGGCAGGCGGATCCGGCCGTCCGCGACCAGACGGCGCACCTCGGCCCGGCTCAGGCCGAGACCGATCTGGAGCAGCCGCTCCACCCGGACCGGTGCGGGCAGCTCGAAGCGCACCCGCACCGGGAGCGGGTTCGGGTCATCGAGCGCGTACAGCGGCATGCGGGCCTCCAGCTCCCACGTCCCGGTCCAGTCGAGCCGGTACCGGTTCTTCGCCGCGAGCGACGCGCTCATCACCAACTCCCGTACCGCTGCCGGGTCGTTGGTCTCGTACGCCACCAGCCGGGCCGGCTCCAGCGTCGAGACGTGGGCGCGCTCGTGGACGGGCGCCTTCGAGGTCCGGTCGCACGTCGCGCAGCTCAGCAGCAGCCAGACGTCGAGCAGCTTGCCGTTCGCGTTGACGCGGATCTTCCCCGAGGCGCGGTGCCGTGTGCCGGGGCAGTCCGGGCAGGGCCGGACGACGGTGGGCAGGGCGGACTGACGCACGGCCCACAGGGCCTTGCGGTCGGTATTCATGTGTGTGGGGTGCTTTCAGGACTGAGCAGGAGGGCATGCCGAACTCACTCGGCGGCTCCCGCTCTCTGACGGATGCTCACGAGGGGCGCGACCCATCGCCCCGGGGCCGGGTCGTCAGGCTCCGAGGTCGATCGCGCGACAGGTACGTACTACGTGGCAGTCATCAAAAGTCCATGCGGAAAATCATGATCGGGACGGCGGCCCCCGGCAACCGAATTTCCCCGTGCCCTCGGCCGGCGGTCGCGCGCACAGCCCCGCCCACCTCCCAACACCATCTCCACCGGGTGGGCGGTTGGAGCTTCACCCGGCCGTCCTGGCGCCCGGCACACCCGGGCGCGGAGGTTCGGGGGAAGACCACCCGTCCGCGGCGGTGGTCCCGGCTGGGTCGGGACCACCGCGACCAGCCCGGTCGGGGCGAGTCGTTGCGGTGGTGGCAGGGGCTGATGCCGGGACGGCCATGGACGGTTGGTCGGTCAGGCGGGACGGTAGTCCGCGTGCGGCGTCGCCCGCTCCCATGCGACCTCGTAGGCCGCCAGATACCGCTCGGCCGGCTCCAGGCCGGGCAGGAGCAGGTCGCCGGCACGGGAGCGCGGCAGCCGCCGCACGTCCTCCCCCCGCCGTGACGTTCGGGAACGTCACGGCGTACTCGTACCGGATGTAGTCGGTCACCGGCTCGGAGACGACACGCAGTCGGCGCACGGCGACCCCACGGCCGGTCGCCTCGGCCACCACGTCCAGTAGCGACCGCCACCAGGACTCGCGGTCCGCCGGATCGAGCCGCCTGCCCTGCTGCCAGGCGATGAACTCGGGGTCGTCCAGCGTGCAGCCGTCGCGCATCTCCAGATACACCGCCGAGCACCGCGCCCTGGCCGACTGCTCACGAACCGCCGTTGACCGCACTGTCCGACCGGGGGATGAACTGGACCATGGCCCCGCCGGTGAAGGGCCGTCAAGGGCTTGAATGAAGCAGTGCCGGAGCCCCCGGCGCGTGGGCGGCGGGGGCTGGCGGGTCAGGCTTCCTCGTCGGGCGGCGGGGCCGCGCGGAGGGCGGTGACGACACCCAGGGCGACGATGGCGGTCGCGAGGGCGAGGAGGACGGCGAAGGCCGTCCCGATCAGGTATCGCACGAGGCCCTGCGCTCGGCGTCGAGGAGCAGGGTGAGGAGGTTCAGGAGCGTTGACGCCGGCGCCGTGTTGAAGCGGACGAGGACGCGGCCGTCCATGGTCCGGTCGGTGCCGATCGAGGGGAAGATCAGGCCGAACTCGCGCCCCCGCTCCACGACTTCGTCCAGGAGGGCGCTGATGTGGTCCTCGGTGTAGTAGCGGATCCGGGGGTCGGTCGGCAGCATCGGGTGACGGCCGGGGCGGTAGATCATCAGACGGCGCCCTTTCGCAGCTCGAACCAGACGGATTTGGCACGCTCGTGGGGGTCGACGCCCCAGCCGTGGGTGAGGGCGGCGACCAGCTGGAGGCCCCGGCCGGACTCGGCGAGCAGGGACAGCGGCGGACTGGAGGGCAGCACCGGGCTCTCGTCCGTGACGGAGACCCGGAGGACGTCCCCCTCGGAGATGATCTCGACCAGCGGCGCGGAGGTTTCGGTGTGCCGCCACGCGTTGACGAGGAGCTCGCAGAGCGCGATCTGCGCGTCGAAGATCGGGGAGGCGGGCCAGCCGACGCGGGTCATGGTGTTGCGGAGGGTCTGCCGCGCGACCGCGATGGTGGGGGTGTTGATGTGACGCATGGGAGTTCTCCCGAGGCGTGAGTGAGGGGGAACCGGCGGAACATGTGTCGCCGTGAGCCAGGCCAGTGAAAAGGACATGGCTGCTCTGCGGTGCTTGCTAGCAGGCGTTACTGACGATCCGTCGGACCGATGTGACACCGACCATAACGCAGACGGTCTCAATTTTGAGCCGAGAGCTGGGAGGTTCCCCCGAACGTGGCAACTCCACCGCCCCGACCTGCGGCAGACTGGTCATCATGGCGCTACGACCGAACCCAACCCTTCGCCAACGGCGGATCGGGACCGAGCTACGGAGGATGCGGGAGCAGGCTGGCCTCGGCGGCAGCCAGCTGGCGCGCAAGCTCGGCATCCAGCCCGCGCAGATCACACAGATGGAGAGCGGGAAGGGTGGGGTCAGTGTCGAGCGGCTGCGAACCATCGCCGCTGCATGCATGTGCGGCAACCAGCAGCTGATCGACGCACTGACCGAGGTGACCACCGAGCGCACGAAGGGATGGTGGGAGGAGTACCGCGGGTCGGTATCCTCACATCTGCTCGATCTCGCAGAGCTTGAGGACTCCGCTGCGAGGCTCATTACCTACACGATCACGTTCGTACCTGGGCTGCTACAAACTGATGCCTACGCCGCCTCGGTCTTCGCCAGAGCTATCCCACCATTGCCCCACCATGAAGTCGACGTCCGGATGGACTTCCGGATGAAGCGGCAACAGGTCATCCGCGCAGGCGGGCCGCCTTACGCCGCATTCATCCACGAAGCTGCTCTCCGTATGCAGTTCAGTGGCCCGAAAGTCCTCACTGAGCAGCTCGAAGCCCTCATCAAGCACTCCGAGACCTCGGCAGTCTCGATCCGCGCAGTACCGTTCGACATCGAGTCCCTGCCCGGCCCGAGCGAGAACCTCATCTACGCGGAAGGCGCTGTACCCGAGCTGGATTCGGTTCAGATCGACACCACCCACAACAGCCTGATTCTCGACTCTCCTGCACCACTCGCAAGCTACCGCGAGATGCTCGCCCGGATGGCGTCCGTCGCACTCTCGGAGGAGGAGTCCCGAGACTTCATCCGGCAGATCAAAAAGGAGATAGAGAGCAAGCATGGATAGCCCCGTGTGGCAGAAGTCCAGCTACTCCGGCGCGAACAACGCGTGCGTCGAGGTCCGCACATTGAGCGGCGCGGTCGAAATCCGCGAGTCCGACGAGGGCCACCTCGTCCTCCACACCACCCCCACCGCCCTCACCGCCCTCCTCCACGGCATCAAGGCCGGCGAGTTCGACCACCACGCCTGACGGTTCCTCTCCGCGCCCCTCGCCCTCCCCAGGGCGAGGGGCGCAACATGAGACCTCACCGACCTGCCAGGAAGGAAATGGAAGACAGCAAATGCCTGAGTCCAACTGGCAGAAGTCCAGCTACAGCGCCTCAAGCAACGAGTGCGTCGAGGTCCGCACATTGAGCGGCGCGGTCGAAATCCGCGAGTCCGACGAGGGCCACCTCGTCCTCCACACCACCCCCACCGCCCTCACCGC
>NZ_JBHVEU010000577.1:0-652 GCF_042802075.1 Kitasatospora sp. NPDC057518 | reverse complement strand
GCCCTCCTCCACGGCATCAAGGCCGGCGAGTTCGACCACCACGCCTGACGGTTCCTCTCCGCGCCCCTCGCCCTCCCCGAGGCGAGGGACACAACAGAAGACCCCATCCGATCTGCCAGGAAGGAACCGAAAGACAGCAATGCGAGAGTCCAACTGGCAGAAGTCCAGCTACAGCGGCGCGACCAATGAGTGCGTGGAGGTCCGTACGGTGAGCGGCGCGGTCGAAATCCGCGAGTCCGACGAGGGCCACCTCGTCCTCCACACCACCCCCACCGCCCTCGCCGCCCTCCTCCACGGCGCCAAGGCCGGCGAGTTCGACCACCACGCCTGACGGTTCCGCTCCGCGCCCCTCGCCCTCCCCAGGGCGAGGGGCGCAACAGAACACCCCATCCGATCTGCCAGGAAGGAACCGGAAGACACCGATGCGAGAGTCCAACTGGCAGAAGTCCAGCTACTCCGGCGCAAGCGACAACTGTGTCGAACTGCGGGCCGCAAACGAGATGGTCGAACTCCGCGAGTCCGACCAGGGCCACCTCACCCTCCGCACCACCCCCACCACCTTCGCCGCCCTCCTCCACGCCCTCAAAGCCGGCGAGTTCGACCACCACGCCTGAACCCGGGAGCGGCGCCGAACCGCTCGCGGTATTCCGCC
>NZ_JBHVEU010000576.1:0-4803 GCF_042802075.1 Kitasatospora sp. NPDC057518 | reverse complement strand
GTGCGGACGGGCGGGGCGGCGCGCGTCACGGGGCAGTCCGCCGGCCGGCCGCTTCGCGGACGCGGGCACGCAGCCAGCGGTGGGCCGGGTCGTCGTCGTGGCGAGGGTGCCACAGCATGCTGACGCGCAGCGGCTTCGCGTCCAACGGCACCGGGAAGGTGACCAGTTCGAGCGGGTCGGCCAGACGGCCGGCCAGGGCGGTCGGCACGATCCCGACCAGGTCACCGGCGGCTACCAGGCGCAGCGCCGTGGCGAAGCCGGGCACGGAGGCCGCGACGGTACGCCGCACTCCCTCGGCCTCCAGCAGCCTGTCGACCGCGGTGCGCAGGCGGCCGTGACGGGAGACCACGACGTGGTCCCACGCCGTGAAGCGGGCCACCGTGACCTCGCCGCTGCTCAGCGGGTGACCGGCGCGGACCACGCCGAGCAGCGGCTCGCGGACCAGCCCTTCCGAGCGGAGGTCGGCCTCCTTGGAGGCGTTGACCGCGATCGCGACATCCGCGGTGCCCTCGCGCACCGCCGCGCCTTCGTCGGCCGCCCGCCCTTCGCCGAGGAAGCGCAGTTGGACGCCGGGGGCTTCGGCACGCACGAGGGCCAGCAGGTCCGTACCGAAGCACCCGGTCAGGTCCTCGGGCGCCAGAACGGTGAAGCTGCGGCACCAGGCGGCCGGCGCGTCCTCCTCCGCGGGCCCCAGCAGCTTCCGGGCGTCCTCGACCAGGGCTCGTACCCGCGGACGCAGCGCCAGCGCGTGCGCGGTCGGCTTCAGTCCGCGGCTGGAGCGCACCAGCAGGGGATCGCCGAAGGCGGTCCGCAGCCGGCCCAGGGCCCTGCTGACGGCCGGTGCCGACAGGTCCAACCGGCGGGCCGCCGCGGTGACGCTGCCCTCCTCCAGCACGGCGTCGAGGATGACGAGGAGGTTGAGGTCGAGGGACGTGACTTTCACGAAGTGAAAATAGCACTTGCATTCTTTTCACTGGTCGCAATCCGCGACCGCTCCTAGGGTCGTGAGCACCGCCGCAGGATGCGGCCCCGGATGCTCCGGACGCACGGTCCGAAGCCCCCCGCGTACGAGGGAAGACGGCGGCCGCAGCAGCCCGAGAACGGGCCCGGACACGACATCAAGGAGCACCACCCATGACGGACGACACGATGGACGACCCAATCGACCCAATCGACCCGGTCGAGCTGGTCGCGCTCGGCAGCCGGGCGCTGGCCGCCGCCGGGCACGGTGACATGGTGTGGGGACACCTGGCGGTCCGCGACCCGGACGGGCGCGGCGTGTGGATGAAGTCGGCCGGCTGGGGCCTGGAGGAGATCACTCCCGAACGCGTCCTGCTCGTCTCGTGGACCGGCGAGCGGTTGGCGGGAACCGGACGCGTCCACCTCGAACACCACCTCCACACCGAACTCATGCGGGCCCGTCCCGACGTACGCGCCAGCGTCCACACCCACTCCCCGACGGTCAACGCCTTCAGCGCGCTCGGTGAACCGCTCCGTGCGCTCAGCCACGACGCCGTCGTCTTCGCCGAACACGGCCTGCCCCGGTACACCGCCACCGACAACCTCGTCCGCACCCCCGGGCTGGGCCGCGCGCTCGCGGCCGACCTCGGCGGCGCCCGCGCCTGCCTGATGCCCGGACACGGCCTGGCGGCGGTCGGTCGGGACACCGCCCACGCGGTCATGTACGCGATCCTGCTCGAACGGGCCTGCCGGACCCAGCTCACCGCCCGCGCCGCGGGCGAGCTCCGACACTGGACCGGCCACCAGGAATGCCTGGAGAAGGACGCGGTGGCCTGGCCCGACAGCCAGATCGACGCCGGCTGGCGGTACTGGCTACGCCGAGCCGCACTCCTCCAGGCCCACTGACCCTTCCCGTTCCCGGAACGCCCACGCGGAAGGAACCCCGCACGTGGACCCCCACGCCTCCCCGATACCCGCCCCGCCGACCGCGCCCGCCGCCGGGACCGCCGCCACTCCCGGGGCGGGCGCCCCAGGCGGCAGACGGCGGATCGGCACCTGGGCGGTCGCCCTCGCCTTCTGGGCCGTCACGGCCGGGACGACGGTGCCCACCCCGCTCTACCCGCTGTACGAGCGCGCCTTCGGTTTCTCACCGCTGGCCGTGACCGTGGCCTTCGCGGTCTACGCGCTGGCCGTGGTCGCGGGACTGCTGGCGCTCGGCGGACTCTCCGACCGGTACGGCCGCCGTCCGGTCGCCGCCGCGGCGCTCCTCACCGCCCTGGCGGCCGCCGTCGTGTTCCTCCTCGCCGAGAACCTGGCCGCCCTCCTGGTCGGACGGGTGCTGTCCGGGCTGGCCGCCGCGCTCATCACCGGGACCGCCACCGCCCACCTGGCCGAACTGGCGCCCGCCGACGGCCGGTTCCGTGCCGGGCGGCTGGCGCTCGCCGCGAACATGGGCGGCCTGGCCTGCGGCCCGCTGCTCGCGGCCGTGCTCGCCGACACCACCGACCGGCCGCTGCGAGCCGTCTGGGTCGCCGCCGCGGCCCTGCTGACGGCAGCCCTGGCCGCACTCGCCGTGGCCCCGGAGACCGTGACGCCGAGGGAGCGGGGAACCGGTTCGGTCGCCCGCGCGCCCCGTGTGCCGACCGCCATCCGCAGGGAGTTCCGGCACGCCGCGCTCGCCGCGGGCGCGGGATTCGCCGTCCTCGGCGTGCTCACCGCGGTGACCGGGCTGTTCCTGGCCGAAGTCGCGCACCTCCACGACCTCCTGGCCACCGCGGCAACCGTCTCCCTCGCTTTCGCCTGTACCGGCACGGGCCAGCTCCTGGCCGCACGACTGGGGCGCGCCGCCCTGCCCGCGGCGTGCGCCGGGCTGATCGTCGCGGCCGGGCTGATCGCCGCCGCCGTGGCGGCCTCCTCCCTCCTGCCGCTGCTCGGCGCGGCGCTGACGGTCGGCCTGGCGACCGGCGTCGCGGTCGGCCACGGGATCGCGCTCATCGGCGCGCGCACCCCGCCCGGGACCCGCGGCCGTACCGTCTCGGCCTTCTTCGCCGCCCTGTACACCATGCTGGCCCTGCCGGCCGTAGGCGTCGGCGCGCTGATCGGCGCCGTCGGACTGCGCACCGCCACCACCGTCTTCGCCGCCGCGGTCGCCGCCCTGGCCGCCGCCGTCCTCCTGACCCAGCGGGCACCCGCCCGCCGGTGACTCCCCGGAGACCGGGCCGGCCGGCCACCGGAACACGCCGGCAGGCGATGAGACGGTCCCGCAGCCGCCAGGAGCTCGCTCACCGGCGAGACGGCGACAGCCCGCGTGAACCGTTCGTGGGCAGCCGGCCGTATCCACCGATGAGGTGGGCCACCGAATGGTGTCCCCTCGTCAGTTCCGGCTCCTTTCAGCCGTGTTGGCTGAGTGCGGCGACAGCACGGCACGGGGCCGCGCTCCCCCGCGCTCCACCACTTTTCGCCGCCCACAGATTTCGGAGAAACCCTCTTGCGCACCAGCAGGTTCACCTCGGTCACCCTGGCCGGCGCCATGACACTGGCGGCTCTCGCCGTCGGCGTCGGCCCGGCGGTCGCCGCTCCGTCCGACCCGGTCGACCCGGCCTCCGTCACCGTCTCCCCGGGGGACCAGGACGTGGAGGTCTTCGCCGAGGACGGTGCCATCAGCCGGACCAAGGTCCCTGCCGCCTCCCCGTTCGTCGGCGCGCCGGTCATGAACGCGGCCGGCGCCGCGGCGGACGGCACCGTGACGAAGATCGTCAACAACGGGAGCACGGACAGCAAGCTGGACGTGGTCATGATCGGCGACGGCTACACGGCCTCGGAGCAGGACAAGTTCCGCAAGGACGCCGCGGCGAAGTGGAAGGACATCAGCGCCGTCGAGCCCTACGCCACCTACCGCAAGCTGTTCAACGTGTGGGCCGTGGGCGCCGTCTCCGCCCAGTCGGGCGTCTCCGGCGACCCGAAGCAGGACACCGTCCGCAAGACCGCCCTCGGCTCGCGCTTCTGGTGCAACTCCATCGAGCGGCTGCTGTGCGTGGACATCAAGGCCGTCGACACCTACGCCGCCAAGGCCCCGCAGGCCGACCTCGTGATCGTCGTCGCCAACACCGCCAAGTACGGCGGGGCCGGCTACGGCAGCACCCAGTCGCCGCTCGGGTACGAGGGCATCGCCACCGTCGCGGGCGGCAACAGCGCGTCCGGCCAGATAGCCGTGCACGAGACCGGCCACTCGCTGGGCAAGCTCGCGGACGAGTACTGGGCCGACGGGGCGGGGCCCTACCAGGGCGCGGAGCCCCCGCAGCCCAACATCACCACCCTGAGCGCCGACCGGATGCGCCAGGACAAGGCCAAGTGGTACCGCTGGCTCGGGAAGACCTCGCCCGACGGCGGCACCGTCGGCGCGTACCAGGGCGGCAGCAACTACCCGACCGGCCTCAACCGGCCGACCGACAACTCCGTGATGCGCTCCCTCGGGCGGGAGTTCAACCTCCCCGGCCGCGAGGCGATGATCGCCGGCTTCTACCGGCACGCCTCCACCCTCTCCAGCAGCACGCCGGTCACCACCCGCCTGACCGCGACCGACCACCTCACCGTCGACCTCCCGGTCTCCGGCACCAAGCTGCGCTGGTACCTCGACGGCAAGGAGGTGACGGCCCTGCGCGACCACAAGTCGATCGCCGTCTCCGACCTCGGCCCCACCGGCTCCAAGCCCGCGGCCCACGAGCTCAAGGCCGTGGCGAACGACCCCACCTCGGCCGTCATCGACCCGGCCCTGACCCCGGCGCTGACCCGCAGCCTGGTCTGGAGCGTCACCCGCTGACCACGGGCGTGGACCCTCACGGC
>NZ_JBHVEU010000575.1:0-4805 GCF_042802075.1 Kitasatospora sp. NPDC057518 | reverse complement strand
GGGGCGGTTCGGTGCGGTGCGGTTCGGCGCGGGGCCCGGTGGGCGGGGGAGTCCACCGGGCCCGGCGCCGTTGCCGGTTCAGGCCCGGCCGGTCCACTCACTGGCCAGCACGGCCCAGATCTCCTTGTCGTAGCGGACCCCGTTGTACGGGTACCACTCGCGCAGCACGCCGTCGCGGGTCATGCCGACCCGCTCGGCGACCGCCCGGCTGCGGGCGTTGACGGAGGAGCACCACCACTCGGCGCGGTGCATGCCGCGGGTGGTGAAGGCGTAGTCGAGCAGCTGCTTGACGGCGGCGGTGATCAGCCCGTGGCCCTCGCCGGCCGGCTCCGTCCAGGCGCCGATCTCGCAGACGCCGGACCGGGCGTCGAAGCTCACGAACATCACGCCGCCGACCAGGGTGCCGTCCAGCCAGATCCCGTAGATCCGCTTCTGGTCGGCGGCCAGGCCGTCGGCGTAGCGCTGGAGGGTGGCGCGGGCGGACTCCAGGTCGACGGAGAAGGTGGCCCAGGGGATCCACGGGTCGGTGTGGGCGCGGGCGCGGTCGAGGTGGGTCAGGAACTCGGGCGCCTGCCAGGGCTCCAGCGGGCGCAGTTCGGCGTTCTCGGTGAGCGGTACGGCAAACACGGGCGGCCTTTCACGGGTGGTGCTGAGGTTGGCTGGACTATTCATAACAAACGTTTGGTACGTAAGATAGCCCCCATGACACCGGCCCGTGGAGACCATGACGCCCGACGCTCGGAAGTCTCCGAGGGGGTGTGGCGGGTGCTCTCCACCCGGGGCTTCGAGGGGCTGACCCTGCGCGCGGTGGCCGCCGAACTGGGTGCCTCCACCGGGCTGTTGACGCACTACTTCCCGAACAAGCGGGCGCTGCTGAGCCACGCGCTGGAGGAGCTGGACCGGCGCTCGCTGGCCCGGCCCCGGCGCACCGCCCCGGCCGACGGCAGCGCGCCGCCGGCCGGCCTGGCCCGGGTGCGGGCGTCGCTGCTGGACGTGCTGCCGCTGGACGGCGAGGCCGCCGCCGACAACCGGATCTGGGTCGGCTCCTGGGACCACGCCCTGGCCGACCCGGAGCTGGCGGCCGCCCACGCGGGCCGCTACGCGCGCTCGCGCACCGCGCTCACGGCGCACGTCGCGGACGCCCAGCGGCTGGGGGAGCTCCCGGTGCGGGCCGACCCGGCCGCGCTCGCGGCGGGGGCGCAGGCCTTCGTGCTGGGCCTGGTGGTCCAGGCGCTGTTCGCCCCGGAGGAGTTCCCGGCGGAGCGGCAGACGGAGCTGCTGGATGCCTACCTGGCCGGGCTGGCCGGGCTGGCGGGGTAGGCCGGGGCGCTTCCGGGCGCGCCGGCCCGGCCCGGGGCGGGCTCCGGCGTGTTCGGGGTGGGGGATTCACCGGGAATTCCGGTTGTTCCGGTTGGACCCGTTTTTCGCCCCGTTTTCCCGACGGCCCGACACGCATGGTCACGAGTTCTGTGCGATGAGTGCGCGGAACGGTTGGTGTACGGGATTACCGACTGGTCCGGAGCGGACACGGAAAGTGTCCGCCGGAGTGGTGGCCTGCGGAATTGCGGGGTGGTGCCCCCAGCAGGATTCGAACCTGCGACCTACCGCTTAGAAGGCGGGTGCTCTATCCGCTGAGCTATGGGGGCGGGACGGGCGGTGCCCTGGCGGGCGCGACCGTGGCCGGGATCGGGCTGGCGAGCGCCGGGGCGCGCGCTGTCCGGCCCCGTACCTGAGGGTGGGGGTGGGGGTGGTGGGCCCTCGCCCTGTCGGGGACAGGATAAGGGTGACCGGTTCCCAGGCCGGGTGTGACGACACCGCCGTTGGTGTGTCGGTTCGGTGGAGCGGTCCGATAATCGCAGGTGAAGGCCGTGAGTGCAGCGGTCTGGGAGTGTTCCGCGCCGGACGTTGTGCAGTCGTTACGGGGCTGCCTCCTCACCCGTTATGGATTCGGCACGGAGAATGCGGCGCCGACGGTGCGGGTGGGGGCCTTAATCGCGGTTGCGCCGGTCGTATGACGTGCGCGGACGGCCGTCGGGGCGCCTTCCGGAGCGCGTTCCCGGGCGGGTTCCGGGGTGCGCCGGCCGGGCGGCGAGCAGCGAGTTTGTTGTCATGGCCGCGAAGAAGCGGGGTCGAAGCGGCGACGGAAGGCTGAAATTCACCCCTGCGGGTGACAACAGTTCCACAGGCCCGAGTTATCCACAGGATTTCGGAAGTCGGTGGCCCGGATTTCCCCTGAAGTGCACGCTCAAGGCGCACCGGTCGATTCCGTACGGTGCATCGGCGAGAACGGAGGGTGCGCCGTGAGCGAGACGCATGTGACGGTGATCGGCAATGTGGCGACGGAGGTGAGCTACGGCGAAACCAGCGGCGGGGTGCCGATGGCGAACTTCCGGCTCGGTTGCACCGAGCGGCGGTACGACCGGCAGCGCGAGTGCTGGGTGGACGGCGAGACGCAGTGGGTGGCGGTGACGGCCTGGCGGGCGCTGGCGGTCAATCTGATCGGCTCGCTGTCCAAGGGCGATCCGGTGCTGGTGAGCGGCCGGCTGCGGGTGCGCGAATGGACGGAGGGGGAGGTGAAGCGGAGCCGGGCCGAGATCGACGCCCGATCGGTCGGACACGACCTCACCCGTGGTACCACGGCGTTCCGGTGGGCGGCGGGGGTGCGCGGGCAGCCGCCCGGCGGCGCTGGTCCGGTCGGGGCGGAGGGCGGGGGCGAGGCCGTGCCGGGGTGGATCGTCAGCGCGGTGGAGGCGCGCAGGGGCTCCGGGGCGCCCCCGGCGGCGGTCGCGGCACCCGTCGTCCGGGCGCTGCCGCCGGGCGGGCGGCCGGCCGCGGGGGAGTCGGGCGAGGTGTCCGGGGCGGAGCGGGGAGGTGGCGCCGAGGATGCCCTGACCTGATCGGTCGGTGACCTTCCCTGTCGACAAATATGTTGATCGAGAACGTCGTTGTGCCCGCATGCGCAATCCGACCGGATAACAGAAAGCGGCCCGGGACTTTCTGGCCGACCGTCAGCTTGTGTGGGACTTGAGGGGATTGATAACGATCCAGATACGGAATCGTCCTGATTTCGCATGGGGGTTTCCGGGCCTCTGGGGCTCAATAGGATTCGTCTGGTTCATACCCGTAGCAGTGCCACAGGGGGCACGCGCGGAACGGCAAGTCGGCGGGCCGCCCACTCGGTGCGGCCCGGCCCGGAGGGATCCCAGATGTTCCAGAGGCAGGGGCGGAGTCTGTCCCGGATAACCACTGTCATGCTCACGACCAGCTTGGCGCTTGGCGGAGGCCTGTTCGCGGCCGGTGCGGCGGTCGCGGCCGGCGCCCCGACCTCGGGCGTGACGGCGGAAGTCCAGAACGAGATGCTCGGCGAGAAGATCGACGTCGAGGGCAAGGGCACCGTCGACGGCGGTCTGTTCACCCTCAAGACGGCTGCCGGGGAGAAGCTCCGGACGTACTGCATCGACTTCGACAACCCGGTCTACCTGGACAGCGGCGCCAAGTACCACGAGGCGGACTGGGCGTCGAGCTCGCTCAACAGCAACGCGAACGCCCCCAAGATCCGCTGGATCCTGGACAACTCGTACCCGCAGGCCAGCCTGACGTCCCTCGCGACGGCCGCCGGCGTCGACAGCCTGACCGACGCGGACGCCGCCGCCGGCACCCAGGCCGCGATCTGGAAGTTCTCGGACAACAAGAACGCCGTCCCGCGCAACGACAAGGCCAAGAAGCTGCGCGACTACCTCGTCGGCGACGCCAACAAGGGCGTCGCGGCCGAGCCGAAGCCCTCGCTGACCCTCTCCCCGGACTCGGTCTCCGGGAAGTCGGGCGGCAAGCTCGGCCCGTTCCTGCTGAACTCCAGCGCGAACGAGGTCAAGCTGACCGTCACCGGCGACGCCGCGGACAAGATCAAGCTGCTGGACAAGGACAGCAAGCCGGTCAACGGCAGCCTGGCCGGTCCGATCGGCAAGGACACCCCGCTGTTCCTGGACGTGCCGGCCGGCACCCCGGACGGCAAGGCCGCCATCAACGCCACCGCCGAGGCCACCGTGCTCAGCGGCCGGGTCTTCATGAGCGGCGTGGACTCCCGCGGCCGCCACAGCCAGACCATGATCCTGGCCGGCTCCACCAAGGTGAACGTCGCCGGCGGCGCCAAGGCCACCTGGAAGCAGGGCAAGGGCGCGCTGATCGACAGCACCGCCAAGGAGGAGTGCGCCACCGGCGGCGTGCGGGTGTCCGT
The DNA here is from genome assembly GCF_042802075.1 of Kitasatospora sp. NPDC057518. Lineage (NCBI taxonomy): Bacteria > Bacillati > Actinomycetota > Actinomycetes > Kitasatosporales > Streptomycetaceae > Kitasatospora > Kitasatospora sp. NPDC057518. The sequence goes on along the minus strand of NZ_JBHVEU010000575.1, from coordinate 571 downwards.
CACCAACAGCGGTGACGAGGCCGCCACCGTCACGGTCGGCAAGCAGCAGGTCGCCGTCCAGCCGGGCAAGACCGAGAGCGTGCTCGTCAAGGTCGAGGAGAAGGCGCACTACGACTTCACCGTGACCGGCCCGAACGGCTACACCAAGCAGTTCACCGGCGTCCTGGACTGCAAGGTCGGCGTGACCCCGACCCCGGCCCCGACCACCCCCGCCGCGACCGGCACGCCGTCCGGCACCCCGAGCGCGGCCCCGTCGGGCACCCCGAGCACCGGCGCCGGCCAGCCGACCCCGGCGACCACCAGCGCCGCCCCGGGCACCGGTGGCCTGGCCCAGACCGGTGCCAATGACTCCACCCCGATCCTCGCCGCCGTCGCCGGTGGCCTGGTCGTGGCCGGTGGCGCCGCCGTCTTCGTCCTGCGCCGCCGCGGCCGCCACGGTCGCACCACCGCCTGAACCGTCCGAACCGCCTGAGGCGCCCGAAGCGCCCGAAGCGACGGAACCGCCCGAGCGGGCCGGGGGTCACCGACCTCCCGAGGCCCTGAGAGCGGCACCGGCCCGGCTCCCCGCACC
>NZ_JBHVEU010000574.1:0-4806 GCF_042802075.1 Kitasatospora sp. NPDC057518 | reverse complement strand
GAAGTCGGTCCGTCCGACTCCCCGCGCCGCGGTTTCTCCGTTTCCGGGGCCCGGCGGGCCTCAGCGCGAGGCGCGCAGCTCCGGCAGCTGGATCAGCTCGGTCTCGTCCTCCGGCGTCAGGTCCACCACGGTCGGCCCGCCCTGCTCCGGCCGCTCGGCCGACTCCGCCGCCCGGGCCTCGGCCACGGCCTTCTCGGCCACCGCCTCGTCGCCCACCACGTCCGCCAGGTCGGCGCGCTCCCCCAGTTCGGCGACGCTGCCCACCGCCGGTGCCGGGGCCGCCGGGCGCGCCGGGGCAGCCGCACCGCGGCCGAAGAAGCTGAAGCCCTGCCCGCGGGCCGGACCGGACTGCGCCGGGCGCGGCCGCTGCCGCTCCACCGGCGCGGGCGCCGCGGCCGGCCCGGCCGACGCGCCGCCGAGCTGACCGACCGTCGCGGTCAGCGCCGGACGCACCGGCTCGGGCCGCACCGGCGCCGGGGCCGCCGGAGCCTGCCCCGGAGCCTGCCCCGGGGTCGGCACCGAGGGCGCCACCGGGGCCGGCACGGCCACCGACGCGGCCGGGGCGACCGGCGACTCCTTCGCGGGCTTCCGCAGGGCCACCTCCGCGCCCGCCGTACGCGCCCGCCGGGCCTCCTGCTCCGCCGCGCGGCGCTCCAGCAGCCGCAGCACGGACGCCGCCCGCACGTAGGCGGCCGGGCTGGCCGGATGCTTCGGACGGCTCGCGGCGAGCGCCTGCTGGGCCGCCTCGGCCTCCTTGAGCGCCTGCTCGGCGACCGCCACGGCCCGCTCGCGCAGCAGCCGGGCGATCTCGGTCTCGGCCTTCGCCAGCCGCGACTTCTCCGCCGTCAGCCGCCGCCCGAACCGGGTGGCCCGCTCCTCGGCGACCTCCGCCGCGTACTCGGCCTCGGCCAGCTGCTCCTCGAACCGCTCCTCGGCGCGCAGCCGCTGGGCCGCGGACGTCTCGGCGGCCGCCCGGGCCGCCTTGTCCCGCTGGCGCAGCAGCAGCGCGAAGCCGAGCGTCGCGATCACCGCCGCGACGCCCACCGAGCGCACCAGGACGGTGTCCTGACTGAAAAGCAGAGCGGCCAGTGCGGCGACCAGCAGCACGCCGGTGGCGGTGGGGGGAAAGACCCGGCCGAGGACGGAGGAATGACGGTGGCGTCCGCGAGACATGTCCAAGAAACTAGCGTGCGAATTGGGGGCCTGTCAGCCCAGGGTCCCCTTCCGCCCTTGACAGGGTGCGGTTTTTACCGCACGTGCCCGGATTCTCACGCAAGATCACGAAGAAAGCCCTGCTCAGCGGTGCCGACGAGGCGGACGGTGCCGGCGGGGCCGTCGAGGCCCCCGTGACGCCCGGGCGGCGCCCCGGCGGGGCCCCGGCCGCGTCTCAGCGGTGCGACGCCGCCGGACCGCCCGGGTCGTCGTGGTTCTCCGGCAGCTTGCACACATGCTGGATCCAGAGCGCCGCCGCGATCACCGCGGCCCCCGCCAGCACCGCGAGCCCGGCCGTCACGGCCTGGTCCTTGCGGGCCGACACGTCCAGCTCGCCCAGCAGGTAGATCCCGGCCCCCGCGTAGATCCCGGTGACCACCGAGGAGACCAGCGCGCTGGCCTGCCCCAGCACCACCGCCCGGGCCGCCAGCAGCGGGTCGACCCCCTTCGCCCCGGGCTGCCGCTCGCGCACCGCCTTCAGCCGGGCCCGCAGCGACAGCGCGGTCGCCAGCAGGACCACCGCGACCGCCGCCAGCACCACCGGCGCCGCGGCCGGCACCGCCGGCAGCGTGTCCACGGAGGCCCACAGCTTGGAGCCGGCCCAGGACAGCGCCGTCGTGGCGGCGGTGATGCCGATCAGGAGGCGGAGGCGAAGCAGCTTCACTCGGAGGAGGTCCTTCCCGGGTACCCGAACCGGCCGCCCGCCCGGTGGCGCGGCGACGCCAGGCCACCGTACCGGGCCCGGCCGGGCGGGCACCCGCGTGAACGGCGGACACCTACTCGTACGGCCGGGCCCCCGGCCGAGTTCCCCGGGCAACGGCCCCGGTCACCGGCCTCCGGACCTACTCGGGCAGCGTCAGCCCGATGTCCTCGCGGCGCTTCACGCCCTGCGCGTCCGGACCGCCCAGCGCGGTCAGCAGCGCGTCCACCCGCCCGTGCCCGGGCACCTCGGCCTCCGGCTGGGCGTCCAGCCAGGGGGCGAGCACGAAGGCGCGCTCGTGCGAGCGCGGGTGCGGCAGCAGCAGCTGCGGGTCGTCGCTCAGCACGCCCTCGTAGGCCAGGATGTCGACGTCCAGGGTGCGCGGGCCCCAGTGGACGGTCCGCACCCGCCCGAAGGCGTCCTCAATGGCGTTGCCGCGCTCCAGCAGGTCCCGCGGGGGCAGCGAGGTGCGCAGCACCACGACCGCGTTGTAGTAGTTCGGCTGCTCCTCGGGCCCGCCGACGGCCTCGGTCTCGTACACCGCCGAGACGGCCTTGATCTTCAGCCCCGGGGTGTCGGCGAGCGCGTCGACGGCCCCCTGGAGGGTGTCCAGCCGGTTGCCCAGGTTGCTGCCGAGCGCGATCACCGCGCAGCGCTGGCTGTGCAGCGTGGTGTCGGCGGAGTCCACCCGGCTCTCCAGGTCGAACGCGTTCGGCGTGGCGGTCGGGTCACTGGTGCTCATGCGCCCGCCTCGCTTCGCTCAGCAGGGGCACTCACCCATGCGCACCTCTTGATCATCCGCTCGCTTCGCTCGCTCATCGGAAAACGTCCTCTACATCGGATACCGGGCGCGCGGTGGGGGTCATGCGCGGCCCCGGTGGATGGTCACGGTCACGTCGTCGAACGGCACGGTGATCGGGGCGTCCGGCTTGTGCACGGTGACCTCGACCTCCTCGACCGCTTCGTGCTTGAGGCACTGGTCGGCGATCCGCTGGGCCAGCGTCTCGATCAGGTCGACCGGCTCCCCGGCGATGATCGCGGTGACCTCCTCCGCCACCAGCCCGTAGTGCGCGGTGCGGGTGAGGTCGTCTCCGGCCGCGGCGGGGCGGGTGTCCAGGTGGAGCACGAGGTCGACCACGAAGGTCTGCCCCTCGACGCGCTCGCGCTCGAAGACGCCGTGGTGGCCCCGGGCTCGCAGCCCCCGCAGGGTGACGCGGTCCAGCAAACGAATCACTGCTCCCAGTCGGACGGGCCCCGCCCGGAGAAAGGCATGGACGGGCAGGGCGAAGGCGGGCGGCACGCCCGCCACTCCGTTTCGAATCTACCCGCGAGCACGGACAACGCCTGACCGTCCTACCCGGCACGAACCGACGCCACGCGCACCGATATGGCGATTGACGTGAACGTTCGGTGACCACTCGGAAATTCCCGGCGACTTCCCGGCACCGCATTTCCGCAAGTGCCGGAATCAGCTCTCCTCGTCGTCGTCCCCGCTGGTCAGAACGGGTGAACCGTGATGCGACCAGAGCTTCCACCCGGCCGGGGTACGACGGAACAGATTCGTCGACACGACCTTTCCGCCGACCAGCGGCCCGAGTTCCCCCTCCTCCTCCGACTCTCCGCCGGACAGGATGTTCTCGGTGCACGTGACAAGGGCCACATCACCGTGCACCTCGGCCTCGACATCGGTCAGGAAGAACTGGATGTACTCCGTGTTCATCATGATCAGCATGTACGAACGGGTCACCTGGGCCCGGCCGCGGAGCACCGGCCAGCCCGGGTGCACGCACACCACGCCACCCTTGTCGTCGGCGTCCGCGGCGCCCAGCCAGGCATCCTCGACCGCTTCCAGGTCCCCCCGTTCCAGCGCCTCGTAGAGCCCCTGGTTCGCCGCCAGAACGGCCTCCAGGTCCGCCTCGCGGGCCCGCCCGGCCGTACCGCCGCTCAACCTGCCGTCACCTGTCACAGACCCTCCCTCACCCCAACCGCGCCGCGTGCTGCCAGGCCGCGACCACCCGGACGGCATCCGCCGTGCCGGACACGTCGTGCACCCGCACCGCCCAGGCTCCCGCCCGTGCGGACAGCACCGACACCGCGGCCGTCGCGTCGTCGCGCTCCCGGGCCGGGCGCAGTTCCCCGGTTGCCGGGTCGGCGAGCAGCGTACCCAGGAACCGCTTGCGCGAAGCCGCCACGAGCACGGGACGGCCGAGCGCGGTGAGCGCGTCCAGCCGGCCGAGCAGCGCCCAGTTGTGCTCGGAGGTCTTGGCGAAGCCGAGCCCCGGGTCGAGGATCAGCTGGTCCTCCTTGACCCCGGCCGCCAGCAGCGCGTCCACCCGGTCGGTCAGCTCGGCGACCACGTCCCGCACGACGTCGTCGTAGACGGCCATCCGGTCCATGTCGGCGGACTGCCCGCGCCAGTGCATCACCACGAAGGGCGCGCCGGTCTCGGCGACCACCCGGGCCATCGCCGGGTCGGCGAGCCCCCCGGAGACGTCGTTGACGATCGCGGCGCCGGCCTCGACGGCCCGCTCGGCGACCGAGGCGCGCATGGTGTCCACCGAGACCACCACCCCGGCGTCGGCGAGCTCGCGCACCACCGGGATCACCCGGCGCAGCTCCTCCTCCTCGGGGACCCGCTGCGAGCCCGGCCGGGTGGACTCGCCGCCGACGTCCACCAGGTCGGCGCCGCGGGCCCGCAGCGCGAGGCCGTGCGCGATCGCCTTGGCGGGGTCGTGCCACATCCCGCCGTCCGAGAAGGAGTCGGGCGTGACGTTGACCACGCCCATCACGGCGCAGCGCTCCAGTCGCGGCAGACCGGCCGGCAGGGAGAAGGAGGGCGAATCGTTCATGCTTCCCATTATCGAACGGGGCCCCCGCCGAGGATTCTCGGCGGG
>NZ_JBHVEU010000573.1:0-4833 GCF_042802075.1 Kitasatospora sp. NPDC057518 | reverse complement strand
CATGATGGCGGTGAACTCGCCCTGGGGGAACACGACGCTGACGTTGTCGAGGGCGACGACGCGGGTCTCCCCCTCCCCGTAGACCTTGTTCAGGCTGGTGGCTCGGGCGGCCGCGCGGCCGGTGTGGACGGCGGTTGCGGGGAACGTCACGTGGACTCCTCGGGCTGGTTAACGGAATGTTTAACTCCGTAACATCATCCCAAGCTGTTCGAATGCGATTCGTATGCCACGCGGAGGGTCGGCCCCCGCCGACCCGGCGGGACGGCGGGGGGCCTTCTCCTCCTCAGGTATGACGCCGGACCCTGAGGACCAAGGGCCCCGGCAGGCTCCGGACGGTTCCGGAAGGGGCCGGGGCCCGGCCGACTACTCGACCGCCACGCCGAAGGCCGCCGCCAGCCCGGCCAGGCCGTTCGTCACCGCCCGCCCGGACGGGCTGAACTCCCAGCCGCCGGCGGCCCGGCGGAACGCCCCGAGCAGCATCGCGCTGTCCGGCACCCCGCCGGTCGGGCCCGCCCAGGCGTCCGGTCCGCCGGCGCCCGGCCCGTACGCGGCGGCGAGCGCCAGCCCGTGCACGTAGCCGAGCGGCAGCGCCGGGTGGTCCTCCTCCTCGGTGGAGACGGCGACCACCACCTCCTCGACGGCGGCCGGCAGCCGGTGCAGGTCCAGGGCCAGCCGGGCCGCCCGGGTCGGCTCGCCCGGCACCGAGCGGGTCGGGTGCAGCCGCACGGCGCCGTCCGGGTCCTGCGGGCTGTTGAAGAAGACGAAGTGCTCGTCGCTCAGCACCCGGCCGCCGGCGCACAGGAAGGCGGTGACGTCCAGCTCCACCGCGTCCCCGCCGGCCGTCCGGCTCTGCCAGCTCACCGTGAGGGCGGTCTCGCGCGCCTCCTCGGACCGGTCGTTCGCGACGGCCGAGGCGGCAGCGGAGGAACCGTCGCCGCCGAGCCGGCCGCGCAGGCCCTGCTCGGCGAGCAGGGCGACCAGCTCCGGGCCGCTCACCAGGGCCAGCGGCTTGCCCTCGATGTAGCTGTACGAGCCGCGGCCGAAGCCCGCGGTGGTGACCAGGATGCCCTTGATCGCACCGTGGTGGCGGACGGTGGACTCCAGGTCGCGCACCGCCGTCGGCGGGACGGTCTTCTTGTAGCGCTTCGCCTGGATCACGATCGTGCCGCCGGTCACCGGGTCCAGGTCCTCGGCCACCACGTCCACCCCGACGTCGCCGCTGCGGGCCGTGGTCATCACCCGGAAGCCGCGCAGCCGGAACAGCTCGGCGATCAGCTCCTCGAAGTCCAGCGGGTCCATCTCGAACAGGTCCGGCTCGTCCTCGCCGCCGTGCCCGGCCAGGCTCCCGCCGACACTCTCCGGCCGCCGGTCCGGCCGCACCTCGTCCAGCCGCTCCGGGCGCGCCGACAGCCGGCCGCCCAGGCCCTGGAAGCACTCCACCGGGTCCACCCGGTCCAGCGCCAGCGCGGCGAAGCCCGCCCGGGTGGCGGTCAGGGTGGAGAGGAAGCGCTCGGCCTCCCGGCCGGTCGCCGGGTCGATGCCGAGCACGAAGCCGTTCAGCACCACCGAGTCCAGCAGCCCGTCCCGGTCCGCCCGGAACAGCTCCACCGCCACCCGCAGCGCCGACTGCGCCAGCACCTCCCGGTACAGCGCCTTGCGCTCCGTCGCCGGGCGGGCCACCTCCGCCTCGCGGTCGTCCGACTTCACGTACCGCACCCGGCCGGCGGCCGGCACCACGTCCGGCCCGGGCAGCTCCCAGTCCACCACCAGCTGGCGGCTCCCGGCGTCGAACGCCGCCGCCAGCCGGTGCGGGAAGCCCTCCGGCCAGGCCGCCGAGGCGTACAGACCGGCCGTGAAGTACTCCTGCACCGCCTCCGGCTCGCCCGCCCGCAGCCGGCGCAGCAGCTCCTCGGTGCGGGCGGCCAGCTCCTCCTGCTGCCGGCGGGACTGCTCGACCCCGGCCAGGTACTCCTGGTGGTACGCGGCCAGCCGGTGCTGCCGGTCCACCTCCCGGGCCTGCGCGGCGTACCAGTCCTGCTCGAACCGGGCCCGGGCCTGGGCCAGGTACTGCTCGTACTGCTGCCGCACCCCCGGGTTGCGGGCCTGCACCGGGTCCGGCGGCGGCACGAAGTACCGGGCCGAGGACTGGTCCGGCATCGGCACCGGCTCGCCCAGCGGCCCCGGATCGAACGGCGGCACCGCCCGCGGCGCCAGCAGGGCCTGCGGGCCGAAGGCCGGCGCGGCCAGCCCGGCGGCCAGCAGCCCCCGCAACTCCTCGACCCGGGCGTCCAGTTCGGCCGTCCGCCGGGCCACCTCCGCCTCCCGCGACTGCTGGTAGGCGCGCTGCGCCTCGCGCTCGCCGCGGGCCGCCGCCTTCTGCACCTCCCGCTGCTCCCGCTCCCGGCGGCGCTGCTCCGCCGCCTCGGCGCGCCACCGGGCCTCCTCCCGGCGCTGCTGCTGTCGCTGCGCCTCCGCCCAGATCGCCAGCACCCCGCTGCTCCGCCGCCCCGACACCGTCCGCCCACCCCATTCGCCTCGCGCCCGATGCGGCCGCCGCGGCACCGCCTCCCGACCGCGCCGCCGACCGCGCCCGCCACAATAGAACGTGAACACCCCGCCCGGCCAAGCGCCGGTGACCTGCGGGGCTTTCGGGCGGGGAGGAGGGGCCGGCCGCCACGGACCTGACACCCTGTCGAGGGGGCCGGCGGGCGGGGTGGCAGGGGTGTGGCGGCGTCGGGCCGCCCGGCCTGTCGGTGGCACCGGGTAGTCTCGTCGGCTACCGACGGCCAGGAGAAACGTGACGATCCCCCCGCAGCCCCCGCAGACCCCCGAGCGCCAGGCCCGCCCCGCCGGCTGGGTCTCCACCGGCCTGAGCTGGCGGGACGGCCGCGCCGTGCTCGGGGCCGCGCGCGGCGCGCAGGTGCACGAGCGCGCCGTGGCGCCGGGGGTGGAGGTCGGCTGGCTGCTGGGCGGCCCGCGCCGCTGCGTGGGGGCCTGGCTGGCCGGGGCGACGGAGCGCACGCCCTGCCCGCACCACGCGGTGATCGACCCGGGCGGCGGCGCGACGCAGTGCCCGGCCTGCCAGAGCGTGGACCGCGGCCTCGCCCTCGCCCGGGACCAGATCCTCGACGACGGCCGCACCTACCTGCTCTACCTCGCCTGGTTCGGCGAGGGCCTGCTCAAGGTCGGCCTGACCGCCGAGCAGCGCGGCGACAGCCGGCTGCTCGAACAGGGCGCGCTGGCCTACGCGTTCACCGCCCGCGGCGCCCTGCCGGCGGTCCGGCGCGCCGAACTCACCGTCGCCGCCTCGGGCCTGGCCCGCGAGCGGTACAAGTCCCGGATCAAGACCGAGCAGTGGTGGTCGCACGGCGACGTCCCGTACCGCCGTACGGTGCTCGGCGACGCCCGCGCCCGGGCGCACCGGCTGCTGGACGGCCACGCCGTGGAGCTGCTCGCCGACCGGCCGGTGGTCGACCACGTCGAGCGCTACGGACTGGCCGGCGGCGCCCCGGAGGCGTACCGGGAGATCGCCGGGCTGGCCGACGGCGCGGTGCTCGCGGGCCGGCTCCGCGCGCCGGTGGGCCGGCACCTCTTCCTGGACCAGGTGGACGGCTCGGGACCGCTGCTGCTGGACACCCGGCTGCTCACCGGCTGGACGCTCAGCCCGGTCACCGGCCGCGGGTCCGAGGGCCTGGTCCTCCAGGAGCGTCTGCGCCCGCCGGAGCCGGACACCCAGGAGGCGCTGTTCTGAGACCGCCAATGACCGCTCCGACCAGCGTGGTTGCGTAATAAAACCGCAAGGCCTAGCCTCGGCCTTGCGGTTTTAAGTTGCTACCACCTTGGAGCGAGCCCGACCATGATCGCCGCCCACGAGACCTTCGACGGCACCTTCCCGTACCGGCCGCACTTCAGCACCGCCGCCGGCTTCCGCCAGCACTACGTGGACGAGGGCACCGGCCCCGTGGTGCTCTGCCTGCACGGCGAACCCACCTGGGGCTACCTCTTCCGCGACCTGGTCCGCCGCCTGGCCCCGACCCACCGGGTGGTCGTCCCCGACCACATGGGCTTCGGCAAGAGCGCCACCCCGGCCGACCGGACCTACTGGCTGCAGGACCACGTCGACAACCTGGAGGCGTTCGTCCTGGACCTCGGCCTGCGCGAACTCACCCTGGTCCTGCACGACTTCGGCGGGCCGGTCGGCATGGGCCTGGCCGCCCGCCGCCCGGAGCTGATCGCCCGGGTGGTGAGCGTCAACGGGCCCACGCCGTTCGGCCAGCCCGGCCTCGCCGCGGCGCTCGCCGCCAACGCGGCCGAGTCCCCGTGGTTCGGCTGGATCGCCCGGGCGCACGCCGACGGCAGCCTGGACGCCGTCCTCGGCGAACTCCGCCACACCGTCCTCAGCACCCTGAAGCTCAACGGCTTCGAGAACAACGCCCTGATCACCGACACCTGGCTGGCCGCGTACGGCGCGGCCTTCCCGTCCCCCGCGGAGGCCGTCGGGGCGATCGGCTGGGCGAGGGGCTTCGCCACCGGGGCGCACGCCTTCGAGACCCCGGGCGCCGAGGCCCGCGCGGCGCTCGCCGCCCTGCCCGCGCTCGCCCTCTGGGGCGCGGCCGACCGCACCCTCGCCGCCCGGCACTTCCTGCCCCTGTTCGCCGAGGCGTTCCCGCGCGGCCGGGCCGTCGAACTGCCCGGCGTCGGCCACTACAGCCCCGAGGACGCCCCGGAGACCGTCGCCGAGCTGGTGGAACGCTTCCTCACCGAGACGGCGGCGGAGACGGGGGCAAGGGGTACGGCGTCGGCGAGTTGATCTCCTTGGCGCAGGAGCGGAAC
>NZ_JBHVEU010000572.1:0-4854 GCF_042802075.1 Kitasatospora sp. NPDC057518 | reverse complement strand
GCCTGAGCCCGGGCCTGGCGCGGACCGCCACCGCCGTCGCCACCGCCGAATCGCACGGGAATTCCCCCCGGAACACAGGAACACACCCGTGGGATTCCGGCGGCGGCGCGCGGATTTCCCGGCGTACCCGGGAGCACCCCCGTCAGGGGCGGACGATCGGCAGCAGCAGCTCGTCCACGATCTCCGCCGGATCGAGCTGCGTCGCCTCCCCGCCGCACATCTTGATCCGGTACAGCATCAGCGCCGGCACCAGGTCGGTGACCAGCGGGGTGACCGCCCCGGGGCGGACCTCGCCGCGCGTGGTGCCGCGGTCCAGCACCTCGGCGAGCAGCGCCGTCGTCGGCTCGACCACCCGCTCCAGCACGATCTCCACGAAGGCGTGCGCCCGCTGGTGGTCGAGCTCGCTCATGATGGCCCGCACCGCGGCGCCCAGCTCGCTGACCATCGCCGCCCGCAGCCGGGTCACCACCTCCAGCAGGTCCCCGCGCAGGCTGCCGGTGTCGGGGGCCGGACCGGAGGGCGGCAGGCTGGCCCGCAGCGCGTCCATGACCAGCTCCTCCTTGGAGGACCAGCGGCGGTAGAGCGCGGCCTTGCCGGTCTGGGCGGCTGCGGCCACCCCCTCCATGGTGAGCCGGGCGTAGCCGTCGGTGGTGAGCTGTTGGAGGACCGCCTCGTAGATGGCGCTCTCCAGCGCCTCGCCGCGCCGCCGCAGCGGGGCGCCCGTCACCGGTCCGTGTCCGGTATCCGTCTCAGCGGTCATGGTTGCGCACCTTCTTCAATCGCCTTTCCTCGATCCCCGTCGCTCCCCGCATTCGCCCGCGGATCTCCGGGAAATCCCTGGTCGGCCGCGCGCACGGTGAAGCATTTCGTATATCACGGACATCGCGGGGGGCCACTGTCGATGTTAGTGAACGAACCCGTTCCCGCCGACGCCGCACAACAGAATTTCGATCATGCGTTCGATCCGATGGAGTTCCCGCACGTCGGGACCGGGACAGGACCGTGGCCTCATGCGGCTGGGGCGGGACGGGCGGTGGCATGGGGGTGCGGGTTGAAGCGGACCGCCTGCGGAACCCCGTGGAGGACCCCATGACCGACAGAACGGCCAACACCGCGCTGATGGCCGCCGGCGTCGCCGCGGTCTTCGCCGCGGTGAGCATCGCCGCCGCCCTCCGGGCGTGCAAGTGCCCGGTCCGGGGCGGCGAGAGCGCCTCGGAGGCGGGACGGAGCCACCGTCCCGGCCCCGGCAGCAGCTCTTCCCCCGGCAGCCACCCCCACGGCTGCACTCCCCCCAACTGCCATTGACCCCCTCGTCCTCCCCATCCTCGGAAGCACCGATCCCGCCCCCGGCCGTCACCCGTCGCGCCGGGGGCCTCTTCGTTGGCCCCGGGCCGGGAAGGACCAGCCCCTCAGCCGCTCGCGGGCCTGCGCGGGAGCACCGCGTGCACCCGGGTGCCGCGCCGCAGGGCGTCCACGGTGCAGCTGCCGCCGATCTCCGCGGCCCGCTCCGACATCGACTGCAGCCCCACCCCCGGGTGCACCGGGAGCCCGTGGTCCGGGCCCCGCCCGTCGTCCTCGACCTCGAGTTCCAGGTGCCCGGCGTCCACCTGCACGGACACCGTGGCGCTGCTCGCCCGGGCGTGGCGCACCACATTGTTGAGCGCCTCCGCGGTGATCCGGTAGACCGCGACCTCGACGGCGGCGGGCAGCGCCGGCAGCGGGTCGGGCTCCAGCCGGGTGGCGACGGCGAGGTCCGGGCCGCTGAAGGTCTCGGCGAGCCGGCCGAGCGCAGTGGACAGGCCGTAGTCGCCCAGCGCCGTGGGCCCGAGCCGGTCGGTGATCCGCCGGACCTCCCGGACCGCCGTGGCGAGGTCGTCCGCGACCCGGTCCAGCACGCCGGAGAAGAGCGCCGGGTCGTCCACCGCGGCGGCGGCCTGGAGGCGCAGCCGCAGCCCGGCCAGCAGCGGGCCGAGGCCGTCGTGGATGTCCCGGCGCAGCTGGCGCCGCTCCTCCTCGCGGGCGGCGACAATCCGCTCGCGGCTGGCCCGCAGGTCCGCCATCAGCTGGAGCGAGGCGACGGCGGGCGCGGCCTGGTCGGCGAGCGAGCGCAGGATGTCGCGGTCGCTGTCGTCGAGCGCCCGCTGCCCCGGGCGCGGGGCGACGGCAAGCCGTCCGATCCGCTCCCCGCGGTGCACCAGCGGGAAGCCCTCGCCGCCGCCGGTGAGCTCCCCGACGGCCGCCAGCGACCGTTCGCCGCTCCGCGTGGAGACGGTCAACTCCACGCCGGGGAGCAGCAGTTCCTCACTGACGGTGCGGCACAGCACGGCCGGCACCTCCTGCGGGTCGACGGTCTGGCTGACCCTCCCGGCGAGGCTGCGCAGCACCTGGTACGGCTGCGCTCGCGAGCCGTAGTACCAGCGGTCGACGACGCCGGAGGCCCAGCGCACGCCCCGGGGCAGGCCGGTCGCGAGCAGGAAGACCGCGGCGACCACCACCAGCGCCCCGAGACCGGTCCCGGGCATCAGCATGGTGGAGAGCAGGCAGGCCACCACCACGAAGGCCACGGCCAGCCCGGCGGCCACCAGCAGGCCGGTCAGCACCCGCCGGGCGGCCCGGTCGAGCCGCCAGGACCCGTCCCGGACCACCACGGCGGCCAGGGTGAGCGTCCACAGCGCCGAGGTGACCGCGAACGCGGTGTACGCGGCCGTGCCCTGGTCGAAGTAGTAGCCGAGCTCGGCCCCGCCCCACAGCAGGTACACCCCGAGGCCGATCAGGACGTTCTGCCGGCGCCGCCGGGACGCCCCGCGGATCCGCGCGAGCGGGACGAGCACCACCAGGACGGTCAGCGCGACGTACACGACGAGCTGGGTGTCGAGCATCCGGTCGTTGAAGATCTGCAGCAGGTGCGCGAGGCCGCTGCCCGCGAACGGGTTGGGCCGGCCGAACACGGTCGGCTCGGAGACGTAGTAGCTCGCCGGGGGCAGCCGCCACAGGGCCACGGCGCCGATCGCGAACCACCACCGCCTGCTCGGCAGCGTCCCGAACGGCAGCCACAGCGGCAGCGCGTGCCACAGGGCTCCGCTGACGGTGTCGCACAGCGAGGACAGCACCACCACCGCCCCGACCATGCGCGGGTCGCCCCCCTCGACCCAGATCGGGGCCTCGGCCGCGACCGGGAGGATCGTCGCCGCCCCGTACACGAGCAGCACCCAGCCGAGCCGGTTCCCCGGCCGGTGGGCGTGCAGCAGTACTCCACCGGCGACGGCGGCGAGGCCGTACCCGAGCACCGCCAGGTCGTGGGTGGGCACCGAGACCCCGGGCGCGCCGAGGTGGCTCAGCACGTACCCGACCCACAGCCCGCCGGCCACCACGCAGACGAGCGCGCACAGCCCGGCCGCGGCCAGTTGTCGCTCCGCAGGACCGGACCGAGGCCGCCACCAGGCTCTTCGCACGCTCTCCGCAGCCATGAGTCCGCCCCTTCGTCGTCGGGCTCCCGCATATCCCTGAAGTCTGCTCCACCCGTTGTCCCGGGTGCATGAGGCAGCGGCCCCCCGCCGGCCCCCGTGACAGCCGGAGGGCCTCGGCGGCGTCCGCCTGACGGACCGTGCGCGGGCCCGGCGGTCCTGCCGACCCTCGCCGCCACCGCCCGGCGGTCCTCGCCGTACGTCACCACCGGCACCGCCGCGGCTCGGCCCCGGGAGGCGGCGGGCGCGGCGTCCGCCGATACTGGGGCCGCGACCTCCCAGGCCACCCGACACCCCCGGAGGAACCATGGACTACGGTCTCGGCGTACGGCTCGACCGGCCGTTCGCGCAGGCGGTGGAGGCGGTCACCGCCGCGCTCAAGGAGCAGGGCTTCGGCGTCCTGACCACCATCGACGTCCGGGCGACGCTGCGCGAGAAGATCGGCGCGGAGGTCGAGGACTACCTGATCCTCGGCGCCTGCAACCCCGCCCTCGCCCACCGCGCGCTCCAGGCCGACCGCCGGATCGGGCTGCTGCTGCCCTGCAACGTGGTGGTCCGGACGGACGGCGACGCCACGGTGGTGGAGGCCGTCGACCCGCAGACGATGGTCGCCCTGGCCGGGTCCGGAGGCGGGCTGGGCGAGGTCGCGGACGAGGCGGCGCAGCGGCTGAACGCCGCCCTGGACACGCTGCGCGGATGAGGAGCAGACCATGACCGCACCCGTCGTCGCCGGATTCGACGGCTCGCCCGAGAGCCTCGCCGCCACCGAGTGGGCCGCCCGGGAGGCGCGGCGCCGCGGCTGCCCGCTGGACCTCCTGGAGGCCTGGCCCTGGCCGCACCGGGACGTGGTCGGCAGCGAGGAGACGTACCGCGACGCCCTGGACCGGCTGGAGCTGCGGGCGCGGGAGCTGCGCCCGCTGGCCGGCGACGGGCCGGTCACCTCGGCGATCGTCCCGACCGACCCGGCCGAGGCGCTGGAGGCCGTCGGCAAGTCGGCCGCCCTGCTCGTCCTGGGCTCGCGCGGGCTGGGCGCGGTGCGCGGCTTCCTGGTCGGCTCGGTGAGCCAGGAGGTGCTGCGCCGGGCGGGCTGCCCGGTGGTGCTGGTCCGGGCCGAGGCGGAGGAGTCGGAGGGCCCGGTGCTGGTGGGCCTGGACCTCGCCCATCCGATGGACGACGTGCTCGCCTTCGCCTTCGACGCGGCCGCCCGGCGCCGGGCGCCGCTGCGGGTGGTGCACGTCTGGTCGCCGCCGGTCTCCAGCCAGTACACGGCACTCGAGGCCGTCGGCGGGCTGGGCGAACTCGCCTCCGTCGACCGGGCCCGGTTCGCCGAGCAGGTGACCCCCTGGCGGGAGCGCCACCCCGAGGTGTCGGTGACCGCCGACCTGATCCC
>NZ_JBHVEU010000571.1:0-4903 GCF_042802075.1 Kitasatospora sp. NPDC057518 | reverse complement strand
GAGCCGGGCGCCGGCCGGGCTCCGCGCGCGCAGGGGGGAGGGGGTCAGGCGGCGGTGCCCTGGCGGCGGGCGCGGACGCTGGTGACCAGCTGGGCGCGGATGCGGGCGGGGACCTCGGGGGCGAAGCGGGCCAGGTAGTGGTTCAGGTGGGTCTCGTCGCCGGTGAGGAACGGCAGGTCGAAGACCAGCAGTTTGCGCACCGCGAGCAGCGGGACGGGGGCGCGCAGTGGCCGGAAGGAGTGGTTCCACAGGCCGGGTTCCTCGCAGACCGGGTGGAACTGGCCGATCATCAGGCCCTGTTCGACGAACTCGTCCTTGGCCTTGCGCTGGAGCTCGTCCAGCACGGTGGAGTCCTCGCGGTCCAGTTGGGGCAGCACCAGCAGGACGGTCAGCAGCTCGCGGTCGGACTCCTCCGCCAGGTCGGCGAGCAACGCGTCGTAGTGGGCGCGCAGTTCGGCCACCAGCGCGGGCAGGTCCCCGCCGGGGGAGGCGCCGGGGGAGGTGTCGGCGACGGCGATGTGGAACAGGCCTCGGCGCAGCGAGGGCTGGGTGTAGGGGCAGACCGGGCCGCTGCGGCCGAGGTCGGGGTGGGCGGTGGTGAGGAAGGCGCGGGCCCAGGCGAGGGTCTCGGCGGCCTCGGGGCTCGCGGCGGCGCGGCCGGCGTCGATGTGCTCGGCGCTGTACACGCGCAGCGCCCCGGTGACGGCGGCCGCAGCGGAGGGGGCGGTGGGGGCGACGGCGGCGGGGGCGGTCATCGGGGCCCCCGCCAGACCGGGGCCAGGCGGGGTCCGCCGCCGGGCAGGGCGAGGGCCTCGCCGAAGCGGGCGAAGCCGCCGCGGGCGAGCAGGCGGGCGCCGGACGGGGAGCTGGTCTCGGCGTAGGCGGCCTGGCCGGCGGTGTCGACCTCGGTGAGGAAGGCGTGCAGCAGGGCCCGCCCGGCGCGGGTGCCGCGGGCGCCGGGGCGTACCCCGACGAAGGCGAGGTAGTGGTGGGAGCGGTGGCGCGGGTGGCGCAGGGTCTGCAGGCGGGTGATGGCGGCCAGGCGGCGGGCCGGCTCGCCGTGGCCGGCGGCGTCGATCGCCTCGGCCAGGGCGGCGGTGGCGGCGCCGTCGCGCGGGCCCGGGGCCTCCCAGCGGCCGGGCGGCAGGAACAGCAGCGCCCCCAGCGGTTCGCCGTCCGTGGCGCCGCCGTCCGTGGCGCCGTCGCCGGCGGCCCGGTGGACGGCCAGCGCGCCCCCGTGGGCCAGGCACTGCTCGACGTGGACGCGGAAGAAGGCGGGCAGGACGCGGGCGCGGTGGTCGGGGTCGGGGAAGGCCCAGAGCATCAGCGCGTCGTCGGCGAAGGCGTCGGCGAGCGCGCGGGCCAGGGCGTCCTCCTCGCCCGGGCGGGCGGGGCGCACGACCGGCCGTACGGCGCTGTCGGCCGGCCCGGGGGGCGGTAAGGCGGTGCCCGCGGCGGCGGGCAGGGCGGTGGCGGTGGTCAACGGGCACTCTCCTCGAACGAGGGGGCGGACGAAGGGGAAGGAGCCGAAGGACTGGACGGAACACAGGGAGCGGACGGAGCAGAGGGAGCGGACGGAACGGTGGAGACAGGGGAACCGGTCGCCGAGGCGGCCAGCGCCGCCACCCGCGCGTGCAGCGGCGCCACCCACCCCTCCGCCTCCGGCTTGATCAGCACGCTGCGCAGCACCCGCGCCCCGTCCGCGTCCGCGCGCACGCCCGGGTGGCGGCGGGTGAAGTCGGCGGCGTCCACGCGCAGCACGCTCAGGTAGACGGGGTCGTGCTCGTCGGCCATGCCCTGGCGCAGGACCCGCTCGCTCGCGGCGTCGACCGCCGACAGCGCGGGCGGCCCGGCCGGGGTGGGGAAGTAGGTGACGATGTCCAGCTGCGGCCGCTGGTAGAGCGTCAGCTCCGCGCTGTCCTCGATCCGCCGCGCCCAGGCGAGGGCGGCGCGCCGGCTCGCGGCCAGCCCCGCGCCCAGCCCCCGCGCGGTGAGCGGCAGCAGCTGCAGGGTCAGCCACAGGGCGGCGGCCGAGGCCCCGGCGCGCGAGCACTCCAGGCTGATCTCGCCCAGGTGCAGCTCGGCGTCGGTGAAGTAGGTGTACGGGGAGTCGTGGGCGAAGTGCCGCCCGATGTCCGGGTCGGCGAACAGCACCGCCCCGCAGCCGTACGGCTGCAGGCCGTGCTTGTGCGGGTCGACGGTCACCGAGTCGCAGCCGGCGATCGCCCGCCACGGCGCCGTGTCCACGTCGAGGGAGGCGGCGAGCGCGTCGTCGGAGGCCAGCAGCGCGAAGAACCCGCCGTAGGCGGCGTCCACGTGCACCCGCGCCCCGTAGCGGCGGGCCAGCGGCAGGATCTCGTGCACCGGGTCGACGGCGCCCGCCCCGGTGGTGCCGCAGGTGACCACCACCGTGCCGACCCGCCCGGTGCGCAGCAGCTCCTCCAGCGCCCCGGTGTCCATCCGGCCCTCGGCGTCCGCCGCCACCGCGTGCCCCTGGACGCCCAGCACGTGGCACATCCGGCTGTGGGTGTAGTGGGCCTCGCGGCTGTACGCCACCCCCAGGCCCGGGTGGCTCTGGCGCGCCACGTACAGCGCCTCCAGGTTGGCGATGGTGCCGCTGCTGGTCAGGTGGCCCACGTGCGCGGGCAGCCCGAACATGGCGGCGAGCTGCGCGACGCACTCGCGTTCCATGTCGTTGGTGGCCGGTCCGCCCTCGTAGGCGTGGTTGTTGGGGTTGAAGCGCATCGCCGTCAGGTAGCCCACCACCGCCGCCGGGTGCGGCGGCTTGACCATCTGCCCGGCGTAGCGCGGATGGAAGAACGGGTAGTTGTGCTCCAGGCGCTCGGCGAAGCGCTCGAAGGCGGCCGCGAACGCCGCCTCGTCCACCAGGTGCGAGGGGTGCGGCTCCAGCGGCCCGAACCGCTCGCCCCACCGCTCGGCCACCTCGGCCGCCTTCGGCAGCCAGTACCGCAGGTCCACGCTCAGGCCCTTCCCCTCAAGTCCTTCGACAACGGGGGGCCGACGCGCGGGTGAGCAGCACGCCGGGCCCCTGGCGAGTACGAGCGTTCACCGCGTCCGAGTCCTTGAGCGTTCCTCGACCGCGTCCGCAGCCACCGTGGCCACCGCCCGCAAGGCGCCCGCAACACCCGCAGCTCACCCACCGCACCGCCCGCCGGCCCCACCCGCACCGCCCCGGCCCCCGCCGCGGGCACCCCCGCACCGCCCCCCGCACCGCCCCGTACGGCCCCAGCCGGACCCCACCGGGACCCGAGCCGCCGCTGCTGCAATCACCCCCGGACAAGGCCGCCCCACCCCACCCGGGCGAGGCCGGGGGAGCTCACGCGGGAGGAACGACGCGATGGTGACCAGACGCAGGATGATCGGCGCCGCCCTGGCGACCGGGGGAGGAGTCCTGCTCGTGCGCACCACGCTGCGCCCGGCCCCCTCCGCCGCCGCCGCCAAGGACGCCGGCCACGCCCACCCGGCCGGCGCCGCCGCCCCCGACCCCGGCCCCGACGCCGGCCCCGCGCTCGCGGAGAAGTTCACCACCGCCCTGCCGCTGCCCCCGGTGCTCAGCCCCGTCTCCACCGACGGCGGCGCCGACACCTACGCGGTGACCATGCTGCGCTCCTACGCCCGCGTCCTGCCCGGCCGCCGCACCGAGGTCCTCACCTACAACGGCGCCTTCCCCGGCCCCGTCATCCGCGCCCGCTCCGGGCGCCCGGTGGTCGTACGCCAGACCAACCTGCTCGACGACCCGGTCTCCGTCCACCTGCACGGCTCCGCCGTCCCCGTCGACAGCGACGGCGGCCCGATGAACCTGCTGGGCGCCGGCGCCACCCGCACCTACACCTACCCCAACGACCAGCCCCACGCGAGCCTGTGGTTCCACGACCACGCCCACCACCTGGAGTCCGAGCACGTCTACCGCGGCCTGGCCGGCACCTACCTGCTCACCGACGCCACCGAGGCCTCCCTACCGCTGCCCGCCGGCCGCTACGACCTGCCCATCGCCCTGCGCGACGCCCGCTTCGACACCGCCGGCAACCTCGTCTACCGGATGGACGACGCCGAGGGCCGCGCCACCGTCCTCGCCAACGGCCGCCCCTGGCCCAAGGTCGACGTCGCCGCCCGCCGCTACCGCATCCGCCTGCTCAACTCCTCCAACCTGCGCTTCTTCTCCCTGCGCCTGGCCGACGGCGGCCCCATCACCCAGATCGGCTCCGACGGCGGCCTGCTGGAACGCCCCCACACCACCGACACCGTCGACCTGTCACCCGGCGAGCGCGCCGACGTCGTCATCGACTTCTCCCGCTACCGCCCCGGCACCAGCGTCGTGCTCACCAACTCCATGCCGCCCGGCCCCGCCGAACACATCGGCCAGGTCCTGCGCTTCGACGTCGGCCGCCCCGCCCCCGACCCCTCCAGCGTCCCCGACCGGCTGCGCACCCTGCCCCCGCTGGGCCCGGTGGCCCGCGAGCGCACCATCGTGCTGAAGGTCGAGGAGGGCGGCGCGGGCGTGGCCCCGCTCGGCCTGATCGACGGCCGGCAGTACGACCCCGCCCGCGTCGACGCCGCCGTCGCCTTCGGCACCTCGGAGATCTGGACGGTCCACAACGCCAACACCGACATCCCGCACAACTTCCACCTGCACCTGGTGCAGTTCCGCGTCCTGCAGCGCAACGGCGCACCCCCCGGCCCCGAGGAGGGCGGCCTCAAGGACACCGTGCGCCTGATGCCCGGCGAGAGCGTGCGCCTGCACGCCACCTTCGATACCTACCGCGGCCGCTACCCCTACCACTGCCACCTGCTGGACCACTCCGCGATGGGCATGATGGCCCAGATGGAGATCGCCTGACACCCCGGTCCCGGGGCCGCCCGCCGACACCGCGCCGGACACGGG
>NZ_JBHVEU010000570.1:0-4885 GCF_042802075.1 Kitasatospora sp. NPDC057518 | reverse complement strand
CCCCACGGCGGGGCCGGGCCCGCCTTCCCGCGGCGGGGCCGGCCCCGTTACAGCGCCCCGGCGTCGGCCGCCGCCCACGCCGACGGGTACAGCGGACGCCAGCCCAGCTCCCGGCGCGCCGCCGCCGTCGACACCTGCCCCTCCCACGGGTCGAACGGGGCGTCCGGCGAACCACCGGGGTGGACCCGCCCGTTGAGCGCGTACAGGTCCCAGGCCGTCAGTGGCGCGTCGTCGCCGACGTTGTACGTGCGCCCCTCGACGCCGGGCACCGTCACCGCGCGCCACAGCGCCCGCGCCACGTCCGCGTGGTGCACCACCGCCAGGCGCTGGTGCGCGGGCCAGTGCGCCGCCCAGTTCAGCGACTGCGCCAGGTGCGGATCGCCGTCCCCGTACACGAACGCCAACCGGGCCACCACCAGCGGCAGTTCGTCCCCGAGCGCGCGCAGCCCCTCCTCCGCCCGCGCCTTGGACGCCGCGTACACCCCCCACGCCGGATCCGGCGCCGTCCGGTCGCCCTCCACGGCGGGGCGGCCCAGCCCCCGCCCGTACACCAGGTTGGTACTGGTGTGGACGAACCGCGCCACCCCGGCCTTCGCCGCCTCCCTCCCCAGTGCCACCGCCGCGTCCCGGTTGACCGCCCACGCCGTCCCGTCCGGCACCCCGCGCAGCGCCGCCGCCACGTTCAGCACCACATCGGCCCCGTCCAACGCCCGCGCCCGGTCGCCCTGTTCGCACAGGTCGCCGACCACCACCTCCACCCCGTCCAGGCCCCGCGCCCTCGCCGCGTCGCGCACCAGCACCCGCACCGAGGAGCCCTCCGCCCCCGCCCACCGCACCAGCCGCGGCACCAGCCGGCTGCCCACCGAACCCGTCGCGCCCGTCACCAGGATCTTCGCCATCGCCCGTCTCCTCCAGGGAGTCGCTTCCTCCGACGCCCACCACCCTGCCCGCGGCGCGAGGGGCGCGGCAGAGACCTCCCGATCCAGGGACCGCCGATCCCTGGCTGGGGCCACGGGGCGCCCGGGCGGGCTCCCGGCCGCCGACACCCGCCGACGCCCGCACCGACCGCCGACGCCCGCACCGACCGCCGACGCCCGCACCGACCGCCGGAGCCAGGTCAGCGGACGGCGGGCTCCCGCGGGCCGGGGCGGCCGTCACCGTAGGCGCCGGCCATGGGGGAGGAGCCGGTGGTGAGGAAGTCGTGGATCGCCACCAGGTAGACGGCGCGCTCCACGGTGCCCTCGCCGCCCGTGTCGAGGGCGTCGAACGCGGCCGCGGCCCCCTCCGGCGGGTTGCCGCTCGCCGCGCGCAGCCGGGCGAACTCCCCTCGGGTCACACGCCCGTCGCCGTCGCCGTCGGCGAGGTCGAACAGCGAGCCGAGCGCAGGCCGACAGGTCTCCTCGAAGGCCTCGTGACCGGCCCAGGCGCGGTACTCCTCGAAGGTGACGCCGCCGTCCCCGTCGCCGTCCATCTGCCGGAAGACCTCCTCGTGGGTCGCGCGGGCCGCGGCCACCAGCGGGTCGTACGGGCCGCGCCCGAACGCCGAGGCCGCCCGGTCGACCCGGGCGAGGTACTCGTCGTGGGAGATCACGCCGTCGCCATCGGTGTCCAGCATCGCGAAGATGCGGCGCTTCGCCTCGTCCGACATCCCGTCACCATCCGTTCTCTCAGGGGAAGTTCTGCCGGTCCACGCTACCGGCGGGACGCGCGCGGGCCGGGAAGGCGCGGCACGGGAGCGGGCGCCATCCCGGCAGCCGGGGACCGGCGATCCCTGGCTGCGCCACGCCCCGGCGGGCCATGCTGGGGGCATGATCGACCGAACGGCGCTGGCCGACTTCCTCACCCGGGCCCGGGCCCGGCTCGCCCCCGCCGACCTCGGGCTGCCACCCGGGGCGCGGCGCCGCACACCCGGACTGCGCAGGGAGGAGGTGGCACAGGTCGCCGGGCTGTCCGTCGACTACTACGCGCGCCTGGAACAGCGCCGCGGCCCCCAGCCCTCACCGCAGCTGCTCGCCGCCCTGGCCCGGGCCCTGCGGCTGAGCGAGGACGAACGCGACCACCTGTTCCGCCTCGCCGGGCACGAGCCCCCGCGCCGGTACGGCCCGCTCGGCCACGTGCGTCCCGGACTGCTGCTCATCCTCGACCGGCTGCACGACACGCCCGCCCAGGTGGTCTCCGACCTCGGCGACGTCCTCGCGCAGAACGCCATGTCGGCCGCCCTGTTCGGGGACCACACCGCCCTGGCACCCGAGCGCCGCAACCTCCTGCTGCGCTGGTTCACCGACCCCGGCACCCGCACGCTGTTCCCCGCCGAGGACCACGAGGACCTCGCCCGCGCCCACGTCGCCGCCCTGCGCGCCGCCCGCACCGCCCGCCCCGGCGACCGCCGCGCCGCCGAACTCCTCGACGAACTCCTCGCCGACAGCAGCGAGTTCACCGCCTACTGGGAACGCCACGAGGTCGCCCGGCGGCGCAGCGGCCGCAAACGGCTCCTGCACCCGGTGGTCGGGCCGCTGGACCTGGAGTGCGAGGTGCTGGCCGCCGGCGGCGAGGACCAGCTGCTGCTGGTGCACACCGCCGCGCCCGGCAGCGACTCCGCCTCCCGCCTGGAACTGCTGCGCGTCGTCGGAGCCCCCGCCCCCGCCTGACGCCCGCACCGGCATCGGAAGGCCCCGCTGCGCGACGAGGCGGGCCGGGGCCCGTAGGCTGGGCCGGGCCGTGACGGCACAGACCGTCACCAGAGCGCACAAAGCGACCGACCGACAGATCGACCGATCGACCGATCGCCAGAGACCGACAGAAGCGGGCAGGCAGGGGCACATGCAGTTCGACGACCAGGGCGACCTCGACACCTCGCAGGTGGACGACCGGCGCGGCATCCCGGGCGGGAAGGTCGCCATCGGCGGCGGGGCCGTGGGCCTGCTCGCGGTGCTGTTCGCGGTCGTCCTCGGCGTCGACCCGCAGCTGCTGGGCCTGTCCTCCGGCTCCGGCTCCTCCGGCTCCTCCACCGGCACCCGCACCGCCGGCGAGGTGCAGCAGGCCTGCAAGACCGGCGCCGACGCCAACAAGCGCCAGGACTGCCGGATCGTGGCCGTCACCAACAGCCTCCAGGAGTTCTGGCGCACCGAGCTGCCGCGTGCCGCCAAGATCCCGTACAAGAACGCCGAGACGGTGCTGTTCACCGGCCAGGTCTCCACCGCCTGCGGGCCGGCGACCTCGGCGGTGGGCCCGTTCTACTGCCCCGGCGACAAGAAGGCCTACTTCGACCTGGGCTTCTTCAACGAGCTGTCCGCCCGCTTCGGCGCCAAGGGCGGCCCGTTCGCCGAGTCCTACGTCGTCGCCCACGAGTACGGCCACCACATCCAGACCCTCACCGGCGCCATGCAGAAGGTCGGCAACGACCGCCAGGGTGCCGCCAGCGGCTCGGTCCGCCTGGAGCTGCAGGCCGACTGCTACGCCGGGGTGTGGGCGCACCACGCCACCACCACCCCGCAGGCCTCCACCGGCCGTCCGCTGATCGCCTCGCTCACCGACCAGGACATCGCCCAGGGCCTGGACGCGGCCGCCGCGGTCGGCGACGACCGCATCCAGCAGCAGGCCACCGGCCGGATCAACCCGGAGGCCTGGACGCACGGCTCCGCCGAGCAGCGCAAGGCCTGGTTCACCACCGGCTACCGCGGCGGCGACTTCGCTCAGTGCGACACCTTCTCGGCCGCCAAGCTCTAGCACCACCGCCCGCGAGGACCGCCCGCGACGTCCGCCCGCGGGCCCGTCGTCAGAAGCCCCGCTGCGCCTGCCCGCTCCGCGCCCAGTCCCAGCCCGCGATCGCCTCGCGCAGCCGGATGGCGCCGGCGGGCAGGCGCGTGTCCGCGGCCCAGAACAGGGTCAGGGAGCGCCGGCAGTCGGGGTCGTCGACGCCGACCCACACCAGCGGCAGGCGGGTGGCGGTGCGCCGGGAGAGCGCGGGCACCAGGCCGATGCCCAGGCCCGCGCTGATCAGCTCGGCGATGGCGCCGGCCTCGTCGCTCTCGCAGACGATCCGCGGCTCCAGGCCGCGGGCGGCGAACAGCCGCTCCAGCAGGCGGCGCTGCCAGTGCCCGGGGCGGGCGGCGATGAACGGCTGGTCGGCGAGGTCGTCGACGCCGACCGCGGTGCGCCCGGCCAGCGGGTGGCCGGGGGCGACGGCCAGCCCCACCTCCTCGTCCAGCAGCAGCACCGACTCCAGGCCCTCGGCGGTGATCGGCTGGGAGACGACGGCGAGGTCGACGTCCTGGGCCCGCAGCCGCCGGCCCGTCTCCCGCGCGGGCAGCTGGTGCAGTTCGACCTCCACCCCCGGGTGGCCGCGCTTGAACGCGGCCAGCGGCCCGCTGAAGGCCAGGAAGGTCTCCGAGGCCAGCCGCACCGTGCCCAGCCCCTGCCCGGCGGCCTCCGCCACCGCCCGCCGGCCGGCCTCCAGTTCGCCGAGCGAACGCTCGACGTAGCCGCGGAACAGCTGCCCGGCCGCGTTCAGCCGCAGCCGCCCGCCGCGCTCGAACAGCGGGGTGCCCAGCTCGGCCTCCAGCCGGGCGATGGAGCGGCTCAACGACGGCTGGGCGACGCGCAGTTCCTCCGCCGCCCGGCTCAGGTGCTCCAGCCGCGCCACCGCCAGGAACTGCGCGAGCGTGTTCAGGTCCACGAAAGCCCCCATGCCCCAGCAGTCATAACGCCATAGCGATATTGATCTTAGACAGGATAGCCGGGCGGACATAGCGTCAGGGACGGGCCGCACGCCGCCCGCAGCGGTGCGCCGGCCCGGACGCCCTGTACGAGGAAGGACCCCGCGCCATGGCCACCGCCGCCCACCAGACCCCACCGGAGCCCGAGGCCCGGCCCGCCACAGGGGAGC
>NZ_JBHVEU010000569.1:0-4941 GCF_042802075.1 Kitasatospora sp. NPDC057518 | reverse complement strand
CTGGCCGAGGCCCGGCAGCAGGCCGCCGAGCTGGACGCGGCCGCCAAGATCCGGATGGCCGAGGGCGTCCGGGCGGAGGCCGCGGCCGAGGGCCCTCCGCCCGCGGCGGGGGCTCAGCGGACCATGGCCGCCAGGACGCTGCGCCAGTCCTCGCCGGGTTCGGGGGCGAGGGGGCCGGCCAGGGTGTCCGCGCGGTAGTGCCAGGGGCGGCGGAGGTCCTCGTCGGCGTCGGGGGCGGTGGTGATGGGGCTGCCGGAGCCGAGCAGGCGGACCAGTTCGGCGGTGAACTCGGGCCAGGAGACGTGTCCGCTGACCGCGTTGACGACCCGGCCGGCGGCGGGGTGGTCGGGGGTGAGGCAGGCGGTGAGGGCGCGGGCCAGGGCGGCGGCGTGCACCCAGGACGCGCCGTACCACTCGTCGCCGGCGGGCAGGCCGATCGGGCGTCCGGCCAGGGCGGCCTGGTAGAGGGCGCCGGTGGAGCCCCAGCGGAGCTGGTCGCGCAGGCGGTGGTGCGGGCCCCAGACGATCGGGGCGCGGACGGCGACGGCCTGGCCGCGGCCGGCGGCGGCCTCGAAGAGGATCCGCTCGCTGTCCAGCTTGGCCTGCCCGTACGGGGTGACCGGCGCGCCGCTGGGAGCGCCCTCGGGGACCTCGGTGCCCGGCGGGCGGCCGTACGCGTCGATGCTGCTGACGAAGACGAACGGGCCGCCCCGCCAGCCGTCGACCAGCGCGCGCATCGCGGCGAGGTCGGTGGCGTGGTCGGTGAAGGTGCAGGCGGAGTGGATGACGGCGTCGACGCCTTCGACGGCCCGGCGCAGGCTGTCGAGGTCGCCGAGGTCGCCCTCCGCGACCTCGGCGCCGTTCAGCGCGGGCAGGTGCGCGGACTCGGGCCGGACCAGCACCCGGACCGGCCGGCCCTGGGCCATCAGCTCCTGGAGCACGGCCGCGCCGACCCCTCCGGTGGCGCCGGTGAGCAGGACGGTGCCGGTGCGGGCGCCGGTGCTCCGCGGGCGGGCCCCGGCCTGGGCGAGGGCGGCGCTGCGCTCGTCCGCGCGGGTGGCGAGCAGGGCGGCGAGGGCGCGCGGGGTGCGCTGTTCCAGGATGTCGAGGCCGGTGAGCGGCAGCCCGGTGCGGGTGCGCAGGCGTTCGGCGAGCTGGACGGCGATGAGGGAGTGGCCGCCGAGGGCGAAGAAGTCGCCGTCGGCGGGCGGGGTCGCGCTGAGCAGTTCGCCGAACGCCTGCCGGACGACGTCCAGCGGGCCGTCCTCCAGCGGAGCGGTACCGGACAGCGGAGCGACACCGGACAGCGCGGCGGTGCCGGGCAGCGGGCCCGCGCCGGGCAGCCGGTCGCGGTCCGGGGTGCCGTCCGGGAGGCGGGGCAGCCGGTCCAGCAGGGTGACCGCGCGCGGCAGTTCGGCGGCCGGCAGGCGCCCGCGCAGGGCGGCCCGCAGGGCGCTGCCGGTCGGCGCGACGGGCCCGCGCACCACCGCGTAGGCGAGCGGCGGGCCGTCGGGGTGCTCGACGACGGCCGCCTCGACCACCGCGGGATCGGCCGTGAGGGCGGCCACCACCGGGTGTTCGGCGGCGGCCAGCCGCTCGCCGGGCAGTGCGGACAGTGCCAGGTCCGGGTTGGCGGCCACGGCGGTGAGCAGCGCGGCGAAGGCGTCGGCGAGCCGGGCGGCGGTGGTCGCGTCCAGCGCGTCCCGGTCGTGCTGGACCAGGACGCGCGGCCGCGGGCCGTCCTCCAGCAGCAGGGTGAGGCCGAACTTGGCCAGTCCCAGGTCGAGTTCGACGTTCTCGGTGTCGAGGCCGGGCAGCACCAGCGGGTCGGCGATCCGGAGCAGGTCGCAGCTGACCGAGAGCAGCGGGGTGCCGTCCGCCCCGCGCGAGGCCGCGCCGAGCCGCTCGACCACGAGGTCGAACGGCACCTCGTGGTGCTGCTGGGCGTCGAGCAGGGCGGTGCGGACGAGACCGAGCAGTTCGGCGAACGACGGGTCTCCGGACGGATTCGTCCGCACGGCGAGGGTGTTGACGGCGAGGCCGACGGTCCGGCGGAACTCGGGCCGCGCGCGGTGGCCGCTGGCGCAGCCGAGGACGAGGTCGTCCTGCCCGGAGGCGGTGCGCAGCACGGCGAACGCGGCGGCCAGGACAACGGTGTACAGCGTGGCGCCGTGCCGCGCGCCGAGGACGCGCAGCCCTTCCACCACGGCGGGGTTCACCGGGGCGGTGTGCAGGGCGGCGCGGCGCTCGCGGGCGCCGGGTGGGACGGGCCGCAGCAGCGACAGCGGTCGGGCTCCGGACAGACCGGCCGCGAGGGTGTCGGCGGCGGCCGTCAACTCGGCCTCCCGGGCTCGCTCCTGGCGGGCGTAGTCGGCGTATGAGGGGGCCACCGACGGGAGTTGGGCCGGAACCCCCTCGCATCCGGCGCGGTACAGCGCGGCGATGTCCGAGGCGATGAACGGCAGCGAGCCGCCGTCCACCGCGATGTGATGGATCGTCAGCAGCAGTGTGTGGTCCTCGGGACCGTGTCGCAGCAGCAGGGCGCGCAGCACCGGACCGGCGGCGAGGTCGAACGGGCGGGCGGCCTCGGCGAGGAGCTGCTCGGGGCCGGTGGCGTCCAGCACCGGCAGCGGCACCGGGGCGACCGGGTCGGTCTGCTGGTAGGGCTGGTCGCCCCGGCGCGGGTAGCGGGTGCGCAGGACGGCGTGCCGCTCGGTCAGGCCGGTGATCGCGGCGGCGAGGGCGGCCTGGTCGAGCGGGCCGCGCAGCCGGGTGGCGATCGGCACGTTGTAGAGGGCGCCGCCCTGGCCGAGGTGGTCCATCAGCCACATCCGCTGCTGGGCGTGCGAGAGCGGGGCCGGCTCGACGGGTACGGCCGGACCGCCGGGCGCGACGGGTCGGGCGGGGGCGGTGGCGGTGCGGCGGTCGCGGGCGCGGCGCAGCAGGTCGGTCTGGTCGACGGTGCTCATCGGTCGGCTCCGGGGGTGTCGTCGGCGGCCCGCAGGGCGCGTTCCAGCAGGTCGGCCTGGGCGGCGACGGTCGGGTGGGCGAGGAAGTCGGCGAGCGACAGCTCGACCCCGAGGTCCTCTCGCAGGTCGTCCACCACCCACATGGCGAGCAGCGAGTGGCCGCCCTCGGCGAGGAAGTCGGCGGCCGGGTCGGTGATCGGGCGTTCCAGGGCCCGGCTCCACGCCTCGGCGACGACCTGCTGGATCGGGCCGAGGCCGGCGCCGGTGGCCGGGTGTGCCCCGGTCGGCCCGCCGCCGGCCGGGTGCGCGTCGGCCGTCTCGTTCACAGGCGGGTGCGCGTCGGCCGCCCCGTCGACGGCCGTCTCGTCCCCGGCCGGGTGCGCCCCGGCCCGCTCGTCGGCGGCCAGCGCCCGCCGGTCCACCTTCCCGCTGCCGGTCAGCGGCAGCGCGGCGAGCACGGTCCAGGCGGTGGGCACCAGGTGGGCGGGCAGCTGCTCGGCCAGCCGGGCGCGCAGCGCCTCGACGGCCGGGCGGGCGC
Source organism: Kitasatospora sp. NPDC057518 (assembly GCF_042802075.1). Lineage (NCBI taxonomy): Bacteria > Bacillati > Actinomycetota > Actinomycetes > Kitasatosporales > Streptomycetaceae > Kitasatospora > Kitasatospora sp. NPDC057518. The sequence goes on along the minus strand of NZ_JBHVEU010000569.1, from coordinate 1,434 downwards.
CCTCGGCGAGCACCAGGCAGGCGGTGAGCGCGGCGTCGGGCTGCCCGGCCCGGCGGACCACGACCGCCGCCTCGGCGACCTCGGGCAGCTGGAGCAGCGCGTGCTCGACCTCGCCGGGTTCGATCCGGTAGCCCCGTACCTTGACCTGGTCGTCGGTGCGCCCGTGGTACTCCAGGGAGCCGTCCGGCAGTTGGGCGACCCGGTCGCCGCTGCGGTAGGCGCGTCCGATGCCCGGCAGTTCACGGAAGCGCTCGGCGGTCAGCTCCGGCCGGTCGAGGTAGCCGAGGGCCAACCGGTCGCCGGCGATCCACAGTTCGCCGACGGCGCCCGGCGCCACCGGCGCGAGCCGCTCGTCCAGGACGTAGGCGCGGGCGCCGCCGAAGGTCCGGCCGATCGGGACGGAGCCGGCGCAGTCGGCCGGGGTGACCCGGTGGACGGTGGTGAAGGTGGTGGCCTCGGTCGGCCCGTACCCGTTGACCAGTTCGAGCCAGGGGAAGGCCCGCAGCACGGCGCCCGCGTGCTCGGCGGAGATCGCCTCGCCGCCGACGACCAGGGTGCGCAGCACGCCGAAGATCCGGGAGCGCCGGGCGGCCAGGTGGTGGAAGAGCGCGGTGGTGAGGAAGACGGTGGTGACGCCGAAGCTCTCGACGTCGCGGACCAGGTCCTCGGCGCTGGGCCGCTCGCTCGGGGAGACGGCCACGGCGGCGCCGCGGGCGAGCGGGGCCCACAGTTCGAAGGTGGCGCCGTCGAAGGAGACGGTGGAGTGGAAGAGCACCCGGTCGCGCGGGCCGAGGACGACCGCGTCCTCGGCGGTGACCAGGTCGGCGACGGCGCGGTGCGGGACGAGGACGCCCTTGGGGCGGCCGGTGGAGCCGGAGGTGTAGTAGAGCAGGGCGGGCGCGGCCGGGTCGGCGGCGTCGGGCGCCGTGCCGTCGGTGGCCTCGGTGCCGCGCTCGGTCAGCACCAGGGTGAGCTCCTCGGGGAGCCCGGCCTCGGCGAGCAGCCCCTTGTCGCCGAGGACGAGCCGGAGGTCCGCGTCGGCGGTGAGTTCGGCGATCCGCGGGCGCGGGTAGGCCGGGTCGATCGGGACGGCCAGGGCGCCGGCCCGCCAGACGGCGAGCTGGGCGACGACGTACCGGGTCGAGCGGGCGCACAGCAGGCCGACGGCGCTGCCGGGGCCGATCCCCCGGGCGGCCAGGACGGCGGCCAACCGGCCTGCGGCGTCGACGAGTTCTCGGTAGGTGAGGACGGTGGAGCCGTCGGTCACGGCGAGCGCGTCGGGCCGGCTCTCGGCCTGCCGGGCGACCAGGGCGGGCAGGTCGGTCAGGGTGGGCAGGGTGGGCAGGGCCGGCGGGTCGGTCACAGCAGACCGGGCCGCGGCGGGCGAGGACATGGTGGTCACGGTGGTTCCCTTCCGGGCGCCCCGGCCGGGTC
>NZ_JBHVEU010000568.1:0-4959 GCF_042802075.1 Kitasatospora sp. NPDC057518 | reverse complement strand
TCCCGGGCCCGCCCGTCGGCCGTCCTGCACGGCGTCGGTCGTCCTGTCCGCGTCAGTCGTCCGGGTCCTCGTCGTCGTAGACCTCGCTCACGTCGAACCGGCAGATCAGCAGCTGCGGGTCGGCGTGCTCGAAGGGCTCGGGCAGCCACTCGCCCGGCTCGGTCGGCTCGGTGGCCGCGACCCAGAGCGTCGAGTCGGCCTCCTCCAGGCCGAACTCCTCGCTGCGGGCGGCGATCTCGTCGGGCTCGTACTCGCCGAACAGCACGCCGATCGCGGCGTTCACCCCGCCCGCGCCGGCGCCGCCCGGGGTCAGCGACTCGTCCAGCCGCTCGGCCTGGGCACGCAGCCGCTCGGGGTCGACGACGTGGTAGTCACGGCGGATCAACACGCTGATCGCCTCGGGCTGTTCGGGGCCGTGGTACCCGCCGGGGCCCTCGTCCCCGGGGATCTCGAAGGGCGTGACCTCGTCGTAGGCCTCGTACAGGAGCTGGTCGTAGGCGATGGCCGCCGTCGCGAGCTGCTCGTAGGCGGCGGTGACGGCGGGATCATCGGCTGCGTTGGGGCTTGACACCGCTTCCAGATGACGGTCGATGGCGGCCTTGACCGCCTCAGCGGCGGCGCGTACCTCGGCAATGGTGGGCTGCGCGGCATCAGACATGGTGCAGACGCTATCTCCCCGCGGTGTCGCCACGCACAGCGGTTGTCACCTACACCCGCGATTTCACCGCAACTTCCCCCCTGATGTCCGATCCATCCCGCTTCGTCCCCACGCGCCACCGGCGCGAAGCGGGCGCGGAGGGCGCACGCCGGGCCCGCCGAGGCCGTCCGGCTGCCGCTTCGCGCGCCGGGATCGGGGTATCCCCTCCACAGTGGCAACAGGACTGATGCACTGTCAGTCGGCGGCCGGGGCCGCACCCGTTCCGACCGTCGCCCGCGCACGGGAGGACGGCCGGAAATACCCGGGCCGACTGTCCGGGGCAGGCCGTAGGCTTGCCTGAAGGTGATCCCCAGGAGGAGCGTTTTGACCCCACGGAAGCCGGTCCGGCAGCCGGAGTACGAGTACCAGTCCCTGCGCATGCCGCGCGGCACCACGCGCAACGCGGCGCGCCAACTGCTCACCGAGCACGCCGAGTACGGGCACTGGGAGCTCGACCGGCTGCGGTTGTTCCCCGACGGCAGCCGGACGGTCCGGCTGAAGCGGCGGATCATCCGGCAGGTCCGGAACTGGTGACGGGCGGGGCACCGCGGCCCCGGGCGGCAGCGAGCCCTCACGCGTCCGCGGCCGCCCGTTCGCTCGGCGGCCGCGGATGCGTCGTTCCTCAGGTACGCCCGGGGGCGGACGCGCACCGGTCCCGTTCAGTGCGCGCCCTGGTTCCCCGCCCGCCGTGTCAGCGGGCGCCGGCCCGGGCCCGGCGGTAGAGCACGCCGCCGCCGAGCAGCATCGCGAGGCCGGCGGCCCCGAGCAGCTCGACGTTGCCGGCACCGGTGGTGGCCAGCTGGGCGGACGGCGCCGGCTTGGCGGCGGGCGCCACGGCGGCGGACGCGGAGGTGGCCGGAGCCACGCCGGTGCGCGCGACGCTCGTCACCTCCTCGGAGGAGGTCTGCGGCGGGGTCGGGCAGGTCTCCACGCAGCCCTCGGCCGGCGGCGTCGGGGTGACCTTCTCGACCTTCTCCACATTGGCGCAGTCGTTGCCGAAGGCCGGGTTGCCGACGCCGGCCACGTTCACCGAGTTGCCGCAGGCGTTGACCGGAACGTCCACCGGCGCCTGGACGCTGTTGCCCGAGAGCACGCCCGCCGAGTTGGCGGCGACACCGGAGGCGCCGGCCCCCGGGACGTCGACACCCGTGCCATCGGCACCCGGAACCTTGGTGGCCGGACCCGCGGCGTCCGGGACAGCACTCGCCGGGAGGGTACTGGCCGGCAGAGTGCTGGCCGGGAGGGTGCCGGCCGGAGCCGTGGCACCCTGGCTCCCACTGGCACTGGAGCTGTCGGTACGGCCGGCGCCGGTGGCGCCGGACTGGCCGCCATGGGCGGGCTTGGACGCCTGATGGCCGCCGCCGCTGACGTTGGCACAGCGGTTGCCGAAGGACGGGTTCAGCAAGCCGATCACATCGATCGTGTTGCCGCAGGCATTGATCGGCACCTCGATCGGCACCTGGACCGAGTTGCCCGAGACGACACCGGGTGAACCGGTGGCCACCCCCTGCGCGTCGGCGCCCCCCGCGTAGGCGTAGCCGGCGGTCGAGGCCAGCACACTGCCGGTGGCCACGGCCGTGAGGATCCCCTTCTTGGCTACTTTCCTCATGTTTTCCCCTGACATTTCGAGACGACGTGTCGACCTTGGCATGAACCTTGCAAAAAAGTCGGAATTTCCGTATATCCGTAAATCACGCAAGGGCTTCGGCTGCACACGGGTTAACGAGAGGCCAACGGGGAGGTTGAGCAACGAAACCCCGCTTCACTCGATCGAGTGATCGTGTCGGATCCCGTGTATCCGGTATCCCGGCGCGGACGCGAACGCCCCCGGCGCGGCGCGTCCGCCGCCCGGGGGCTCGCGTGAGTCGGCTCAACAGGCCCCGACGGCCCGGAGGTCGACTCAGAAGTTGGCGCAGTGGTTGGCGAACGCCGGGTTCAGCACACCCACGACGCTCACGGTGTTGCCGCAGAGGTTGACCGGGATGTGCACCGGAACCTGGATCTGGTTGCCCGAGACGACGCCCGGGGAACCGGCGGCCACACCCTCGGCGGCGGCGCCGCCCTGAGCGGACGCGACACCGGCGGCGGCGAGCACCAGGCCACCGGTGGCGGCGGCGACAGCGGCGATCTTCTTGACCTTCATCATTCCTCCTGTATGGACAACGCAACCCGTTCGGCGGGCTGCACAGGGATGAACGACGCTGCGGCAAACGGGGTACGGAGTGGATCTCCCATTCACCCGCAACGGTGAGATCTCGTACACATGATCGGCCTGGAATTCCGAGCAGAATCGCTTCTGTCGATCTCTTTCTTCCTGTCCCACAATCATCAGCTCGGACAATGCGGTCGGCCCGCCCCCGGAACCCCGGGAGCGGGCCGACCCAGTCACCTGATCAGCGCGGGCACCGCCGCGCGGAACGGCTCAGCAGGCGTCGATGAAACGGTCCAGCACCCGGGCGCCGAACTTCAGCCCGTCCACCGGCACCCGCTCGTCCACGCCGTGGAACATCCCGGCGAAGTCCAGCTCCGGCGGCAGCTGGAGCGGCGCGAAGCCGAAGCAGCGGATGCCCAGGTCCTGGAAGGACTTGGCGTCCGTCCCGCCCGACAGGCAGTACGGCACCGCGCGGGCGATCGGGTCCTCGGCCCGCAGCGCGGTCTGCATCGCCTCGACCAGGGCCCCGTCGAAGCCGGTCTCGATCGCCTTGTCCGAGTGCAGGCTCTCGCGCTTCACGCGCGGGCCGAGCACGCTGTCCAGCTCGGCCAGGAACTCCTCCTCGTAGCCGGGCAGGAAGCGGCCGTCCACGTGCGCGGTGGCCTGACCGGGGATCACGTTGACCTTGTAGCCGGCGCCGAGCATCGTCGGCTGGGCGGTGTTCCGCAGCGTGGTGCCGATCATCTTGGCGATGCCGCCGAGCACGCGCAGCGTCTCGTCCATGTTCTCCGGGTCCAGCTCGACCCCGAGCGCGTCCGACAGCTCGTCCAGGAAGGCCCGGACGGTCTTGGTGATCCGCAGCGGGAACTGGTGCCGGCCGAGCCGGGCGACCGCCTCGCACAGCTCGGTGATCGCGTTGTCGTCGTTCTCCATCGAGCCGTGGCCGGCCCGGCCCTCGACCGTCAGGCGCATCCAGTGCATGCCCTTCTCGGCTGTCTCCACCAGGTAGAGGCGGACCTGGTCGTTGACCGTGAAGGAGAAGCCGCCGACCTCGCCGATCGCCTCGGTCACGCCCTCGAACAGCCCCGGGTGCTTGTCCACCAGGAAGCGCGCCCCGTAGGTGCCGCCGGCCTCCTCGTCCGCGAGGAAGGCCAGCACGATGTCGCGCGGGGGCTTGCGCCCGGTGCGCAGCCGGTCGCGGATGACCGCCAGGGTCATCGCGTCCATGTCCTTCATGTCCACCGCGCCACGCCCCCAGACGCAGCCGTCCGCGATCTCACCGCCGAACGGGTCGTGGGTCCAGTCCGCCGCGTTGGCCGGCACCACGTCGGTGTGGCCGTGGATCAGCAGGCCCGGACGGGAACGGTCCTCGCCCTCGATCCGGACCACGGTCGAGGCCCGCCCCTTCGCCGACTCGAAGATCTTCGGCTCCAGCCCGAACTCGGCGAGCTGCTCGGCCACGTACTCGGCCGCCTTCCGCTCCCCCGGGCCGGATCCGTCCCCGTAGTTGCTGGTGTCGATCCGGATCAGATCGCGACAGATCTCGGCGACCTCCGACTCAGCCGTCACCTTCGGCGCCGCCGACTCGCTCCGCTCGCTCACGGTCACTCCTCGCGTCTTGGGCCCGCACCGACGCACCAGCGCGCCACCCCCAGGACCTGCACCCGGGCCGTACGAGCACGTCCGCCCATCCTCCCCCAGCCCCCGATCCCGATCCAGCCCCCGCACGTTCCCGAAACCCGCTGGTCACGCCCCCGCCACACGCCGCCCCTTGCCCCCGCCACCCGTCGGACCCGCCCGCCGGGAGCCCGCCGGAAACCGTTTTGGGACCCCAAGCCGATCTTTGCTACAGTTACATCTGTCAGCGCGACGGACGAGAGATCGGAAGCCGCGAGGACGACACCTAGTCCGGGTGGCGGAATGGCAGACGCGCTAGCTTGAGGTGCTAGTGCCCTTTATCGGGCGTGGGGGTTCAAGTCCCCCCTCGGACACCGAAAGAAAGGCCCCAGTTGATCTGGGGCCTTTCTGCTTTTCCGGTGCGGATCGCCCCTGTGGCGCGGGTCACCGCTGTGGTGCGACCGCCACGGGCGGATGCCCGGCCGGTGGGAAC
>NZ_JBHVEU010000567.1:0-4983 GCF_042802075.1 Kitasatospora sp. NPDC057518 | reverse complement strand
CTCCGAGCCCTCCGCTCGGTGCCGGGGCCGTTCGCGCGGGGTGCGGAGGCCTGCGGATTTGTCGTTGGCGCGCCCCCACCGGTTGTGGAATGATCCGCTCCGCCCTCCAGTCGATCAAGGACGGACCAACGGAGGGTAAAGGCGTCATTCGCGCTTCAAAGTGCCCAGGGGGGTTCCCATTTCCAGATTCCGTACGGCCCTCGCCGCCGGTGTGACGCTGCTCGGGGCGGTCGGTCTGCCGGCCGTCTCCGCGGGCGGCGCGGCCGCGGCGGGCGGCACGCTCCACGTCAACAACGGCGCGGGTGCGCACTGCACCGACGGCGGCACGGGCGCCCAGTCGGCGCCGTTCTGCACCATCGGCGCGGCCGCGGCCGTCGTCCAGCCGGGGCAGACGGTGGACATCGCCGACGGGGCGTACCCCGAGGACCTGACCGTCACGAAGTCGGGCACGGCCGAGGCGCCGATCACCTTCCGGGCGACGAAGAACGAGAACAGCCCGGGCGGCGGTGCCCGCATCGGCGGGTGGAACCAGCAGACCAACGGCTTCTTCGTCACGGGCGCCCAGCACGTCCGCTTCGAGAACCTGACGTTCGACGCGGGCTACCTGAAGCCGTCGATCGTGGTAAGCGGTGCCCGGGACGTGGTGTTCGACAACACCTCCGTCCTCGGCGGCACCGGTGTCCGGATCACCGGCGCGTCCGACAAGGTGGTGTTCGGACGCGGCAGCATCGGCTCGGCGGGGCCGGGGATCACCGTCGACCGCGGCTCCACCGGAACCGTGCTGACCACCAACGTGGTGCAGCCCAACTCCGGCTACAACTCGACCGGCATCGTGGTGCAGGACTCGCCGGACACCGTCGTGGTGAGCAACTCGCTGAACACGAACTGCTTCGGCGGGATCGTGCTGGACGGCACCTCGACCGGTGCGGTGGTCGAGAACAACGTGGTGAACACGGCGGCCAACCTCGAGAAGTCCTGCGGGGCCAAGGCCACCGGCGCCACCGGGATCACCGTCGCGGTGAACTCCGTCCCGGGCCTCAAGGCCGACTACAACGTGGTCGACTCGCGCAGCGACGCCGCGGCCTACCACTGGGGCGGCGTCCCGTACGCCGTCCAGCAGGCGTTCACCGCCGCCACCGGCCAGGGCGCGCACGACTTCTTCGCCCCGTCGTGGGTCCAGAAGGGGCCGAACGCGCCGCTGGACGTCACCGTCGACTCGGCGGACGAGAACGCCCCGGGCATGCTGCCGACCGACCGCGGCGGCTGGGCCCCGGCCGACGACGTGACGGTCCCCAATACCGGTACGGGCAGCGGCATCCGCGACCGCGGTGCCTACGAGATGCTCGACATCGGCAGCGCGTTCACCCCGGCCGGTCCGACCCGGCTGCTGGACACCCGGGCGCCGATCGGCGTCCCGTCGGCCCAGGCGGTTCCGGCCTGGGGCACCGTCGACCTCCCGGTGACCGGTGTCGCGGGCGTTCCGGCGGAGGGCGTGACGGCCGTGACGCTGAACGTGACGGTGACCGAGCCGGGCGCCGACGGCCACCTGACCGTCTACCCGCACGGTGACGCCGCGCCGAACTCGTCGAACCTGAACTGGGTCGCCGGCCGGACGATCCCGAACCTGGTGACCGTTCCGGTGACGGACGGGAAGGTGTCGTTCTACAACGCCTCCGGCGGCACGGTGCACCTGATCGCGGACCTCGCCGGCTACTACGGCACCAAGGGTTCGCTGTTCCACGCCCAGGGCCCGACGCGGCTGCTGGACACCCGGGCGCCGATCGGCGTCCCGTCGGCGCAGGCGGTCCCGGCCTGGGGCACCGTGGACCTGCCGGTCACCGCCGTCGCGGGCGTCCCGGCGGCCGGTGTCACCGCCGTCACGATGAACGTGACGGTCACCGACCCGGAGCAGGACGGGCACCTGACCGTCTACCCGCACGGCGGCAAGGCACCGGACGCCTCCAACCTCAACTGGACGGCCGGGCGGACGATCCCGAACCTGGTGACGGTGCCGGTGAAGGACGGCAAGGTCTCGTTCTACAACGCCTCCGGCGGCACCGTGCACCTGATCGCCGACCTCGCCGGCTACTACAGCGCCGAGGGCAAGGTCAGCTACCGCCCGGCCGGCCCGTACCGGCTCCTCGACACCCGCCAGGACGCCAACTGGGACTCGGAGGCCCGCCCCGCGGGCACCGTCCCGGCCTGGGGCACGGTGGAGATCCCGGTCGGCGAGATCCCCAACGTCACCGCGCTGACCCTGAACGTGACGGTCACCGAGCCGGGCACCGACGGGCACCTGACCGTCTACCCGCACGGTGACGCGGCGCCGAACGCCTCGAACCTGAACTTCCTGCCCGGCGAGACCATCCCGAACCAGGTGGTCGTCCCGGTCAAGGACGGCAGGGTCTCGTTCTACAACGCGAGCGGTGCTCCGCTGCACCTGATCGTCGACCTGTTCGGCTACCAGGCCTACTGACCCGTACGCGCCCCCGCGCCCGCCCCGACGGCCCCGGAGCCGAGCCCCCGCGCTCGACTCCGGGGCCGTTCGCGTGCGGTGCGGTGGCCTGCGGATTTGTCGTTGGCGCGGCCCCTTCCGCTGTGGAATGATCCGCTCCGCCCTCCAGTCGATCAGTTCAGGACACAGGGGGCCGGAAAGCGTCATCAGCGCTGCACAATGCCCAGGGGGGTTCCCATTTCCAGACTCCGTACGGCCCTCGCCGCCGGCATGACGCTGCTCGGGGCGGTCGGTCTTCCGGCTGTCGTCGCGAGCGGCGCGGCCGCGGCGGGCGGCACGCTCTACGTCAACAACGCCGCGGGTGCGAACTGCACCGACAGCGGCAGCGGCGCCCAGTCGGCGCCGTTCTGCCACGTCGCGGCCGCCGCGGCGGTCGTCCAGCCGGGGCAGACCGTCGAGATCGCGGCCGGGTCCTACGTCGACACCGCGGTGACCGTGACCCGCTCCGGCACCGCCGACGCCCCGATCACCTTCCGCAGCCAGGCCCAGCAGTACTCGTCGGGCGGCGTCGCCTCGCTCAGCGGCGGGGCGCCGAACCACCCGGACAGCGCCATCGTGGTCAAGGGCGCCGACCACCTGCGCTTCGAGAACTTGACGGTGCTGAGCAACCAGCGTCCGGCCGTCGTGGTCGACGGCGGGCACGACGTCTCCTTCACCAACATCGCGGCCTCGGGCGGCGGCGTGCGGATCACCAACGCCTCCGACAAGGTCACCTGGGCCCGCGGCGACTTCAGCTACGCGCCCGGCCCGCTGCTCCAGGTCGACGGCGGCTCCACCGGGACCGTCCTGACCACCAACGTGGTCCAGGCCAACTACGTGCCCGACATGACCGGGATCCTGGTCAAGGACGCGCCGAACACCGTCGTGGTGGCCAACACCGTCACCTCGTCCTGCTTCGCCGGGATCGTGCTGGACGGCGGCTCCACCGGCGCGGTGGTCGAGAACAACGTGGTGAACACCGCGAAGAACCAGAACGCGGCCTGCGCCACCCCGGCCGCCGCCACCGGGATCACCGTCGGGGCGAACGCCACCGCGGGCACCAAGGTCGACTACAACCTGATCGACCCGCGCAGCGGCGGCGCGCCCTACAGCTGGGCCGGCGCCGCCTTCGGCACCCAGGACCAGCTCACCGCGAACACCGGCCAGGGCGTGCACGACTTCGTCGCCCTGACCTACGTGCCGAAGGGCCCGGACGCCCCGGTCGACCACCGGATCGACTCGGCGGACGAGACCGCCCCGGGCATGCTGCCGACCGACCGCGGCGGCCAGGCCCCGGTGGACGACCCGACGGTCGCCAACACCGGTACGGGCAGCGGCTTCCGCGACCGCGGTGCCTACGAGATGCTCGACATCGGCAGCGCGTTCACCCCGGCCGGTCCGACCCGGCTGCTGGACACCCGTCAGCCGATCGGCGTGCCGACGGCGCAGCCCGTCCCGGCCTGGGGCACCGTCGACCTCCAGGTGGCCGGCGTGGCCGGGGTTCCGGCGTCCGGTGTCACCGCCGTGACGATGAACGTGACGGTCACCGACCCGCAGGAGGCCGGGCACCTCACCGTGTACCCGCACGGGGACGCGGCGCCCAACTCGTCGAACCTGAACTGGCCCGCCGGGCGGACGATCCCGAACCTGGTCACGGTTCCGGTGACGGACGGCAAGGTGTCGTTCTACAACGCCTCCGGCGGCACGGTGCAGCTGATCGCCGACCTCGCGGGCTACTACAGCCCCAAGGGTTCGCTGTTCCACGCCCAGGGCCCGACCCGGCTGCTGGACACCCGGGCGCCGATCGGCGTCCCGGCGGCGCAGGCCGTTCCGGCCGGGGGCACCGTCGACCTCCCGGTGGCCGGCGTCGCGGGCGTGCCGGCGGCCGGCGTCACCGCCGTGACGATGAACGTGACGGTGACCGAGCCGCAGGCCGACGGCCACCTCACCGTCTTCCCGCACGGTGACAAGGCACCGAACGCGTCGAACCTCAACTGGACGGCCGGGCGGACGATTCCGAACCTGGTGACGGTGCCGGTGAAGGACGGCAAGGTGTCCTTCCAGAACGTCTCCGGCGGTACCGTGCACCTGATCGCCGACCTCGCGGGCTACTACGCCACCGAGGGCAAGGTCAGCTACCGCCCGGCCGGCCCGATCCGGGTCCTCGACACCCGCCAGGACACCTACTGGGAGTCGGGCGTCCGCCCGGCGGCCACCGTCCCGGCCTGGGGCACGGTGGACGTCCCGGTCGGCGAGATCCCGAACGCCGCGGCGGTGACCCTGAACGTGACGGTCACCGAGCCGGGCACCGACGGGCACCTGACCGTCTTCCCGCACGGGGACGCGGCGCCGAACGCCTCGAACCTGAACTTCCTGCCCGGTGAGACGATCCCCAACCAGGTGGTCGTCCCGGTCAAGGACGGCAGGGTCTCGTTCTACAACGCGAGCGGTGCTCCGCTGCACCTGATCGTCGACCTGTTCGGCTACCA
>NZ_JBHVEU010000566.1:0-4992 GCF_042802075.1 Kitasatospora sp. NPDC057518 | reverse complement strand
GCCCTTGCCCGCACGGGGCCCGCCCCCGGCGGCCGCGGCGCGAGCCGGGGCGGTCACCGGCCAGTGGGCGGGCCGGGTGAGGCCGGCCGGGAGGCGGGTGGTGGCGTCACCGCGGGCGGCGTCGAGCTGGGCCTGGGTGAGGAAGAGGGCCGTGCTGAGGTCCGCGCCGGCCAGGGCGGCGTCCCGAAGGTCGGCGCCGACCAGGTCGGCGAGGCGCAGGTCCGCACCGGAGAGGTCGGCCGCGACGAGCAGGGCGCCGCGCAGGTTGGCGCCCCGCAGGTCGGCGCCGCGCAGGCGGGCGCCGAAGAGGTCGGCGCCGCGCAGCTCACGGCGGCGCGGGACGGCCGCGCGGACCAGTTCGCCGGCCCGCAGCAGCAGCTCGCTGACCCGCTGCCGGTGGGCCGGGACGTCGACGGCGAGGATCTCCTCGGGGGTGCCGCCGGCCAGCCGGTCGGTCTCCGCCAGCGCCTGCCGCAGTTCGTCGTGGACGGGCTGGGCGGGGGCGAAGGTGAGCGCCTCGGTGAGGTACCGGAGCAGCTCGTGCAGCTGCCGCACGACCGGGAAGACGTCGAACATCGCCTTGGCGCTGTCCGGCTCCTCGCGCCAGCTGCGGCCGCCGAAGGTCACCTGGGAGACCCGCTGCCCGGCGCCGAAGCAGTCGTAGACGGTGCAGCCCTGGAAGCCCTTGTCGCGCAGCCGCACGTGGATGCCGCAGCTGAAGTCGGTCTGGAGGTTGTGGCAGGGGCTGCCGGCCTGCTTGTTCATGGCGAAGTCGGACCCGGCGGCGAACGGCAGGGCGACGCAGCAGAGCCCGAAGCAGCTGCCGCAGTCGGCCCGGAGCGCGGTCGGCTTCGGGGTCGGTGGCGGGGTCGGCGCGGCCGCCGTCTGGTCCTGCGGCGACTCGGTCTCGCGCACGTTCCGGGGTCCTTCCAGCAGCGGGGCGCCGGTCGGCGCGGTGAACCCCGGAATCCTACTGGGCAGACGACCCTCGGCGCCGGTAAGCTTCCCAGCGCAGTAGAGACCATTACACACGGGGGTGGGCGTCATGCGGGAACCGGACATCAGGGAGCTGGTCCGGATGTGGATCTCGGGCTGGGCCGTCTCGCGCGGCTCCGCCGAGCCGGTGGACCAGCCCTGGGGCTGGAGCATCGACGTCGGCGCGCCGGTCGGCGAGGTCGGCCGGCACGTGCTGCCGGAGCCGACCGAGGCCGAGGTCCGCAAGCTCGGCGAGACCGTCACCGCACCGACCACCTGGCTGAAGCTGTTCGCCGAGGACGCCACCGTGCGCCCCTGGCTGGACGAACGGTGGCGGCTGGACGCGCCGGGCTTCCTGATGAGCGTCCCGCTCGTCCCCGAGCGGCCCGAGGCCCCGGCCGGGTACACCGTGACCACCTGGGAGCGGGGCGGGATCCTCCGGGCGCTGGTGCGCACCGGGGACGGGCACCTCGCCGCCCGCGGCCAGGCGGGCCTGGCCGGCCCCGTGGCCGTACCGGACCAGATCACCACCGCGCCGGAGCACCGCCGCCGGGGCCTGGGCGCCCTGGTGATGCGGACGCTCCAGTCCGCCGCGCACGAGCGGGGCGCGCGCACCGGCGTGCTGGTCGGCACCCCGGAGGGGCAGGCGCTCTACACGGCGCTCGGCTGGGCCACCCACGCCCCGATGGCGAGCCTGGTCCTCGACGCGCCGGGCGTCTACGACACCGAGTAGGCCGGGGCCCGTGGCACCCGGGCGGCGGGCCTCAGCGGTACGGCAGCAGCTCCGGCCGCTTCGCCGGGCGGCCGTCGCCCGAGGAGCGGCCGGTGAGGCGGCGGCCGATCCACGGGCCGACGTGGGTGCCCAGCCAGCGGGCGTCCTCGCGCAGCCGCTCGCCGCGGCCGGCCGGGGCGGCGGCGGGCAGCGGGGCGCGCCAGTCGAAGGCGGCGGGGCGGCCGAGCGCCTCCAGCACGCCCTCGGCGACCCGGCGGTGCCCCTCGGGCGCCAGGTGCAGGCGGTCCTCGGCCCACAGCCGGCGGTCGTCGAAGCAGGGCGCGGAGAACAGGTCGACCACGACGAAGCCGTCCTGCCGGCCCAGTTCCTGGACGAAGGCCTTCATCCGCAGGATCGCGGGCAGCAGCCGGGCGCCGCCCGCCATCCGGCGGGTCGGGTCGGTGCTGGTGAACAGCACGACGGTCGCGCCGGTGGCGCGCAGCCCGTCGGCGCAGCGGCCGAGCAGCCGCTCGACGGCGTCGATGTCGCAGCCGGGGCGCAGCACGTCGTTGAGGCCGCCGGCCAGGGTGACCAGCTCGGCGCCCATCGCGGCGGCGGGGGCGAGCTGCTCGTCGTGGATCTGGCCGATGAGCTTGCCGCGGACGGCGAGGTTGGCGTACCGGAAGCCGGTGCCCGCGGACTCCGGCTCGGCGTGCTCGGCCTGCCCAGAGCCTTCGGCCTGCTCGGAGCCTTCGGCGTGCCCAGAGCGTTCGGCGTGCTCCGCGTGCTCGGCGGCCAGTGCCGAGGCGACCCGGTCGGCCCAGCCCCGGTAGTGGCCGTCCGGCAGCAGGTCGTCGCACATGCCCTCGGTGAAGGAGTCGCCGACGGCGACGTAGCTGCGGTAGGGGGTGGGCACGGGCTGGCCTCCGCTCTCCCGGGATGACTCCGGCGGTTCGACGATCCGACGATCGTACGTGCGTGCCCGTCCGGAACCGCAGCGGGCCCCGGCGACTCCGACGAACCCCCGGCGAACCTCGGTGAACCCCGACGGACCTCGGCGAACCTCGGCGCTCATCGCACGCCGATCGTTCGTTTATCGGCCCGGGCCATCCTGAGCCCACGGGGCGGCGGTCGGCGACGGGGGCCTTGCCGCCGCCCCATTCAGGCCACCGTGCCCGCCGCAGGCACCGCGCCCACCGCGACGGTCAGCCCGTCACGGCCACCGCCTCCTCGCCCGCCTCCTCGCCCGCCTTCCGGGGCGTGAACCAGTGCTCGCGCACGGCGTCGGTCGGCCGCTGCTCGCCGAGGGCGGCCAGGCCCCACTCCCCCAGCGCCTCGATGACCGGCCGCAGTTCGCGGCCGCGTCCGGTCAGCTCGTAGACGGTCGCGTTGGCGGGCCGCTCCAGTCGGCGGCGGGCGATCAGTCCGTCGCCCTCCAACTGCTTGAGCCGGGCGGCCAGGATGTCGGTGGAGACGCCGGGCAGGTCGGCGTGCAGGTCGGTGTAGCGGCGCGGGCCGCCGAGGAGCTCACGGACGATCAGGAGGCTCCAGCGCTCCCCCACCGCGTCCAGGGCGCGGGCGACGGCGCAGTACTGGTCGTAGCTTCGGCGTGACATGCGGATCAGCATAGCCAAGAGGTTGGACTTTCCAAGTACTCACTTGGTAGAACAAAGCTGAAGCAACGGAGCGGTGGTGACGGTCGGGAGGCCGCAGATGGAGTTTCGACAGTCCAGCAAGCTGAATGACGTGTGCTACGAGATCCGGGGCCCGGTGGTCGACCAGGCCAACGCCCTGGAGGAGGCCGGGCACAGCGTGCTGCGGCTGAACACCGGAAACCCCGCCCCCTTCGGCTTCGAGGCGCCCGAGGAGATCCTCCAGGACATCATCCGCAACCTGCCCAAGGCGCACGGCTACAGCGACTCGCGCGGCATCCTGCCGGCCCGTCGCGCGGTGGTGCAGTACTACCAGCAGCGCGGGGTCGAGGGCGTCACCGTCAACGACGTCTACCTCGGCAACGGCGTCTCCGAGCTGATCCAGATGGCCGTCACCGCGCTCGTGGACGACGGCGACGAGGTGCTCGTGCCGATGCCCGACTACCCGCTCTGGACGGCCGTGGTCCGGCTGGCCGGCGGCAAGGCCGTGCACTACCTGTGCGACGAGCAGGCCGAGTGGTACCCGGACCTGGACGACATCGCCGCCAAGATCACCGCCCGCACCAAGGCGATCGTCGTCATCAACCCCAACAACCCCACCGGCGCGGTCTACCCGAAGGAACTGCTGGAGGGCATCCTCGACCTGGCCCGCCGCCACCACCTGATGGTGCTGGCCGACGAGATCTACGACAAGATCCTCTACGACGACACCGAGCACCACTGCCTGGCCGCCCTGGCCGACGACGTGCTCACCCTCACCTTCAACGGCCTCTCCAAGGCCTACCGGGTGGCCGGCTTCCGCAGCGGCTGGCTGGTCGTCTCCGGGCCCCGGCAGCACGCCACCGACTACCTGGAGGGCCTGACCATGCTCTCCGGCATGCGGCTGTGCCCCAACGTGCCCGCCCAGTACGCCGTGCAGGCCGCGCTCGGCGGCCACCAGTCCATCAACGACCTGGTGCTGCCCGGCGGCCGGCTCACCGAGCAGCGCGACATCGCGGTCAAGGCGCTCAACGAGATCCCCGGCGTCAGCTGCGTCAAGCCCAAGGGCGCGCTGTACGCCTTCGCCAGGCTGGACCCGGCGGTGCACCGGATCGTCGACGACGAGCGGTTCGTGCTGGACCTGCTGCTGCGCGAGAAGATCCACGTCGTCCAGGGCACCGGCTTCAACTGGCCCCGCCCGGACCACTTCCGCTTCGTCACCCTGCCCCGGGCCGACGACCTGGAGACGGCCATCAACCGGATCGGGCGCTTCCTCGCGACGTACCGGCAGAGCTGAACACCTAGGCTCTGGGTCGTGACCGTCCTGCGCTCCATCGCCCTGTTCGTCCTCGCCGCCCTCGCCGAGATCGGCGGCTGCTGGCTGGTCTGGCAGAGCGTGCGCGAGCAACGGCCGTGGTGGCTGGCCGGGGTGGGCGTGGTGGTGCTCGGCGCGTACGGCTTCGTCGCGGCCCTGCAGCCGGACAGCCACTTCGGCCGGGTGCTGGCCGCGTACGGCGGGGTGTTCGTGGCCGGCTCGCTGCTGTGGGGCATGGCCGTGGACGGCTTCCGGCCGACCCGCTACGACGTGCTGGGCGCGCTGATCTGCCTGGCCGGGGTCGCCGTCATCATGTACGGCCCCCGGCGCTGAACGCACCGGTGCCCCGGTGTCGGACC
>NZ_JBHVEU010000565.1:0-5010 GCF_042802075.1 Kitasatospora sp. NPDC057518 | reverse complement strand
CGTCGAAGGGGCGGGTCTAGCGGGGTGCGGCGGGCTGGGTGGCGCCGGCCACGCCGTAGACGGTGACGGCGGGCTTGGGGACCGAGGCGGGCGCGGCGGTCGCGGCACCGGCGGTGGCGACCGCGACGCCGGTGAGCACGCAGGCGGCCACCGCGGCGGCCCCGGCCGCGGCGGCGAGCCGGCTGCGGACGCTCGTGGTCGAGGGACGGTCCAGCGGGCGGTAGTACGTCCTGTTCATGGCACACCAGTCCAATCGGGAAGGTCCACGGGACGCCGCACGAGGGCCGTGGGGCGCCGGAGGTTCGCTGAGCTGGAGCGACCCTAGCCGGGGCCGGAACGGCTGGGCACGTAGCGCCATGCCCATGCCACGAACTTGGCCGAAACCCGCGTGACGCCCGATCAGTCGCTGAACCCGTCGGCGGCCGCGGCCGTTGCGGTGGCGGCGACGATGAACCACCCCTCACCCCCACACCCTCCGGGGGCCTCCACCGGAGCCCGCTCGGCACGCCATCTCCCGTTCGGCACAAGGAAGTTGCCCACCAGACCCACCCCCACCAAAACCACACCTTCCCGACCTCGACAGAGGTCGATCAAAAGTGTTCTGATGATCACATTCATCGATCATCTTCTGAACAGCTCCTGATTGAAGATCAGAGAAATGGGGTCCCGTGCGGACTGCTCGCGGCTCGGCCATCCTGCTGGCGATGGGGGTCCTCGGGGCCTCCGCCCTGGCGACGGGATGCGACGGCACACCGAGCAGACCCACCGCCACCACCGGCACCACCCCGCCCAGCCCCGCCCCGAGCACCACCACCGAAGCCCCCGCCCCGCCACCGCCCGCTCCCACCCCCACCTGGGACGGCCAGGTCAAGGTGCTCGGCGACGGCTCCACCTCCGACACCGGCCCGCAGCCCAAGCAGCCCGTGCCGGAGAAGCTCAAGCCCGGGGAGAAGCCGCCGCAGTTCGTCGTCTTCTCCTGGGACGGGGCACTGGAGGGCGACGACCGCCAGTTCTCCCGCTTCCGCAAGCTCGGCGCCGAGAACAACGCCCAGATGACCTTCTTCCTGAGCGGCCTCTACACCCTCCCCAAGTCCAAGAGCACGCTCTACAAGCCGCCGCAGCACAAGCCCGGCGACGCCTCCATCGACTACGCCACCGACCCCCACATCAAGGACACCCTGGAACAGCTGCGCCTCGCCTGGCTCGACGGCAACGAGATCGGCACCCACTTCAACGGGCACTTCTGCAACGCCAAGGGCGGTGGCGAGTGGAGCACCGAGGAGTGGAAGAGCGAACTCGACCAGGCCGTCTCCTTCGTCGCCAACTGGAAGACCAACACCGGCTTCAAGGACCTCCCGCCGCTCCCCTTCGACTACACCAAGGAACTGGTCGGCGGCCGCGCCCCCTGCCTGGAGGGCCAGAAGAACCTGCTGCCGGCCGAGAAGGCGACGGGCTTCCGCTACGACGCCAGCTCCCCGGGCGAGTTCCAGGTCTGGCCGACGAAGAAGGAGGGCATCTGGAACTTCCCGCTGCAGCTTCTCCCCACCCCCGGCAAGTCCACCCAGAGCCTCTCGATGGACTTCAACTTCCTGGCGAACCAGTCCGGGAACACCACCAACGGCGACCCCAGGAAGTACGACACCTGGGAGAAGGAGACCCGCGAGAGCTACCTCGCCGGCTTCGAACGCGTCTACAACGGCAGCCGCGCCCCGCTGTTCATCGGGAACCACTTCGAGTCCTGGAACGGCGGCATCTACATGCAGGCCGTCGAGGACGTGATGAAGGGCGTCTGCAAGCGCGACGGCGTCCGCTGCGTCTCCTTCCGCCAGGTCGCCGACTGGCTCGACGCCCAGGACCCGAAGGTCCTCGACCAGCTCCGCCAACTCGACCCCGCCCAGCCGGCCGACTGGTCCCGCCTGGCCAAGTAGCCCGACGGACCGCCACAGCGATCCGACGGACAGCCCGACCCACCACCGGAGACCCGGCGCCCGTGCGCCGGCGCCGGGTCTCCAACCGGACCGCCGCAGCCGGGGCGCGGTCAGCCGCTCACGGTGAACAGGCCGTTGAGCTCCGGGTAGTCGATGGTCCGCCGGAGGGAGTCGTAGCCGCCGGCGCGGTGCAGGTCGAGTGCCGCCTGCCGGGCAGCGGCGTAGGCGGCCTGGGCCACCCCCGAGCCGAGGCTGACCCGGGCCACGCCCAGGGCCCCCAGTTCGTCCACCGGCGCGGTGCCCGGCCCCGCCATGATGTTGAGGGGCACCGTCAGACCCGCGGCCAGGTCCCTGATGACGCCGGGGTCCGCGACACCGGGGACGAAGATCCCGTCCGCACCGGCGTCCACGTAGGAGCGCGCCCGTCCCAGCGTCTCCCGCAGCCGGGTGGCGGGGTCGCCCAGCCCGAGCAGGTAGGTGTCGACACGGGCGTTGACGAACAGGTCGACGCCCGCCCGCCGCGCCGCACCGCGGGCGGCCGCGATCCGGTCGGCGAGCGCGCCCGGCGGGCGGGTGCCGTCCTCGATGTTGACGCCCACCACGCCGGCCTCCAGCACCCGCGTGACGGTCTCCGCGACCTCGGCGGGGCTCTGTCCGTAGCCGCCCTCGATGTCGGCGGTCACCGGGACGGCGACCGCCGCCGCGATGCGGGCGATGGCCTCCAGCACCGGGCCCCGGGGGACGCGGTCCCCGTCCGGGGCGCCGAGCGACCAGGCCACCCCGGCGCTGGTGGTGGCGATCGCGGTCGCCCCCGCGGCCTCGATGACGCGGGCGCTGGCCACGTCCCAGGCGTTCGCGAGCGCGAGCGGACGAGCGGGGGTGTGGAGGGAACGGAAGAGCGCGGACTTGCTGGCGTTGATCATGCCCCCAAGGCAACCAGCGGCTGCCCCCGTTGTCCGGCGGAAAACCGACACCAACGACCGTAGGCCCAGGCCGCCTGAGCGCCGGGCGGGGCAGCCGCGGGGCGTCGCCGGCAGGGGGCCAGGGCTAAGGGCGCTACGGCCAGGGGTAGCCCACCTGTTCGGGTTCGTAGCCTCCGCAGAGCTCGGCGGTGGCACGGGGGTCGCCCGCGGTCAGCCGCGCTTCGAGGCGCTCGGCCTGGTCCGACGGGTCCTCCGCGGAGATCGGGAGGATCATCGAGAACTGGGCCCAGGGCAGAGCCGTCTCCTCCCGGCCGGGGGGATGCCGCAGGATGACGTCGATCCGGTCGGGTTCCAGGCGGGAGGCCCAGACGGCCTCCAGCTCGCACTCCCACCTGGCGAGCCAGTCCTCGCGTCCCCTCAGCCCTTCCTCCAGCAGCGTCGCGACCACTGCCCCCGGCCACTCCCAGCCGCGGTCCGCTTCGGCTCGCAGCACCTCGGCCTCGTACTGGTCCGCGGCGAACCGGAACTCCGGCAGGTCGAAGCCCCGTTCGGCCGGGTCGCGCCAGCCCGCCCAGACGACGTGCTCCCCGTCCCGAGCGACCGTCACGTACAGGGTGCTGCAGCACTGTTCCAGGCCGCACCCGGACACACCGAGCCGGACCTCCCGGGGCACGGCCGTGGCGTGCAAGCGCCCGCCCCGGCCCAGGAGGTACCGGGGACCTGATCCGATGAACCGGGGGCCGCCCGATTCCCTGTTGCGGAGGGTCAGTTCGGCCAGGAGGTCCCGGCCGCTGACGACCGGGCGGACCTCCAGGTAGCCCTCGCCGGGCGGCGGGCAGAGGATGTTCAGGTCGAGGATGTCCGGTTCCGTAGCCACCGGCCCATGGTCCCGGAGCCTTCCACCGCTGTCATGCGGATTTCGCCCGGCCCGCGCCCAGGGCGGCGGTTCGGACCGCCCCTGGCCCTCTCCGCCCCCGGGGAGGGAGCCTCCGCGCTGCCGTTCGGTGCGTGGGTGGGGCGCGAACTGTCGTGCTAGCTTCACCGGATGGGGCGACGTGGGGTGGCGGGGCGGGCGGCGATCGAGGGGGTGCGGGAGCTTGCCGGGGCGGGCTTGACGGCACCCGAGGTCTTCCGGCGGGCGGATGAACTGCTGCGGCCGGTACTGGAGTTCGACGCCGTGTGCTGGCACACCGCGGATCCGGCGACGGGGTTGGTGAACTCGGTGCAGAGCGAGGACCTCACCCTGGACGCGTTCGAGCACGCCGTGCGGCTGGAGGTGTGGGCGGACGACGTGGCGACCTTTCCCGAGATCCGGCGCAGCGGGGTGCAGGCCGAGACGCTGAGCCGGGCGACCCGGGGGTCGCTGCGGGAGAGTGTGCGGTTCCGGGAGCAGGTCAGGCCGGCCGGGTTCGGGGACGAGTTGCGGGCGGTGTTCGACGCGGCCGGCGGCATGTGGGGGTGCGCGGCGTTCCTGCGGGCTCCGGACCGCGGCCCGTACCTGGAGGGCCAGCGACAGCTCGCCGACGCCGCCGCCCGGCACCTGGGCAACGCGCTGAGGGCGTGCCACGTACCGGCCGGCCCGCCCGAGGAGGCGGATGCCGGGCCGGCGGTGCTGGTGCTGGACCGGCGCAACCGGCTGCAGGCGCTGTCCGGACCGGCCGAGGAGTTGCTCGCCCGGCTGGCCGACCCCACCCCGACCTCGTTGACCGTCCCGACCGGCGTGGCGATGGCCGCCGAGCAGGCCCGCCGGGCGGCGCACGGGCTGCCCGTACCGCAGGCCCCGGTGCGGGTGTGGAGCCGGGACGACCGCTGGTACCTGCTGCACGGTTCCGCCCTGCGCGACGGCGGGGCGGCGGGCGCGGTGACGGTGGTGGCCTCGCCCGCCTCGCCGGCCGAGGTGATGCCGCTGTACCTGGCCGCGTACGGGCTGACCGCCCGCGAGCGGGAGGTGGCGCTGCTGCTGGTGCGCGGCGGCGACACCCGGGACGTGTCCCGGGCCCTCGCGATGACGCCGTACACGGTGCAGGACCACCTGAAGTCGGTGTTCACCAAGACCGGGGTGGGCAGCCGCCAGGAGCTGATCGCGCGGATCATGCTCGGCGAGGGGCGCTGCTGACCCGCGCCTCATGGCCGGCCCGAAGGCGCCCTCCCGACCGCCG
>NZ_JBHVEU010000564.1:0-5051 GCF_042802075.1 Kitasatospora sp. NPDC057518 | reverse complement strand
TCTCCGGGGTGGGCGGCCCGTCGCCGTGCCGTGGGCCGTGGCTCAGCCGGTCAGGCCGGGGATGGCCGGGAGGGTGCTGGTCAGCCCGCCGATCGGGGTCTTGTCCAGACCGGGGATGGTCGGGAGCGCGGCGCGCTGCTGGGCGGCGCGCTGCTCGGTGACGCCGGCCAGCGGGGTGTCCCCGGCGGGGACGGCCTTGCCGACGCTCGGGGCGAGGGTGCCCAGCGTCTCGGTCACCTTGCCGGCGGCGGGCAGCTTGGCGGCGGTGTCGGTGACCGCACCGGTCACCGCCGGGTTCGTCAACGCGCCGGTGGGCAGCCCGAGGCCGCCGGCCGCCTGGCCGTCGGCCGCGGAGGCGGCACCGGCGCCGACCGCCACGATGGCGATGCCGAGCGCCGCGGTACCGGCGGCCTTGAGAGCCTGCTTCATGGTTGGTCCCCTTTGGGTCCTCGTCGGTCGCCGACTTCGCGCACGGGACCGGCGGACGGGCGACCGCCGCCGCGACGTTTCGGCATGACTGGCACACCGTAGTGAGCAGGTCACGCGGGAGCCAAAGGGCGTTCACTCACCCGAGTGAGTAGTCGGATGAACACCAACCCCCTTGCAGGAGCCTGGAGTTCATCCGACCGGCGCGCGCCGGGGCGCCGCGCCCCGGAGGCTCAGTTGCCGCCGGTGCCCGCGCTGAACAGCCACTCCGCCTTCAGCTCGGCGTAGCCCGGCTTGATCACGTCGCTGATCATCGCCAGCCGCTCGTCGAAGGGCAGGAACGCGGACTTCATCGCGTTCACCGTGAACCACTCCAGGTCGCCCAGGGTGTAGCCGAAGGCGTCCACCACGTGGCCGAACTCCCGGCTCATGCTGGTGCCGCTCATCAGCCGGTTGTCGGTGTTCACGGTGACCCGGAACTTCAGCCGGCTGAGCAGCCCGATCGGGTGCTCGGCGTACGAGGCGGCGGCGCCGGTCTGGATGTTGGAGGTCGGGCACATCTCCAGCGGGATGCGCTTGTCGCGCACGTACGCGGCCAGCCGGCCGAGCTCGACCGTGCCGTCCTCGCCCACCGTGATGTCGTCGACGATCCGCACGCCGTGGCCGAGCCGGTCGGCGCCGCAGCACTGCAGGGCCTCCCAGATCGACGGCAGGCCGAAGGCCTCGCCCGCGTGGATGGTGAAGTGGTTGTTCTCGCCCTTGAGGTAGTCGAAGGCGGCCTGGTGGCGGGTGGGCGGGTAGCCGGCCTCGGCACCGGCGATGTCGAAGCCGACGACGCCCGAGTCCCGGTGGCGGTTGGCCAGTTCGGCGATCTCCTGCGAGCGGGCGGCGTGCCGCATCGCGGTGATCAGGGTGCCGACGCGGATCCGGTGGCCGGCCGCGCGGGCGTTGGCCTCGCCGAGGCGGAAGCCCTCCTGGACGGCCTCGACGACCTCGTCCAGGCTCAGTCCGGCCTCCAGGTGCTGCTCGGGGGCGTAGCGGACCTCGGCGTACACGACGCCGTCGGCGGCCAGGTCCTCGGCGCAGTCCGCGGCGACCTTGATCAGCGCCTCACGGGTCTGCATCACGGCGCAGGTGTGCGCGAAGGTCTCCAGGTAGCGGACCAGCGAGCCGGAGTCGGCGGCCTCGCGGAACCACTCGCCGAGCTCCTTGGGGTCGGCGGTGGGCAGGCCCTGGTAGCCGCAGGCGGCGGCCAGCTCGACCACGGTCTCCGGGCGCAGCCCGCCGTCCAGGTGGTCGTGCAGGAGGACCTTCGGCGCGCGGCGGATCTGGTCGGGAGTGGGGATGCGCGGGCCGGTGCCCGCGGTGGTGACGGGGATCTGCTGTTCCATTGCGGAAATATAGCCCCTACGCGCGTAGACCGACCACCGCGAACACCGCCGGATGGTCCAAACTCCACCCGGAATTCCACCGACCGGTCCATACGATCCACCAAAGCGTCAACCGGCCGCCGCGACGGGCCCGGTCGCGCCGCACGACGGCGCCGGCCCTACCGCACCACGACGTCAGTCGCGCCGCACGACGGCGTTCTCAGTCGTGCTGCAGCAGCCGCCCGCGCCGGGACAGCACGAAGTCCCGGAACGCCCGCGCCGGCGGGGCCAACGGCCGCCCCGCCGCCCAGGCCAACCCGATCGCCCGCCGGGTCCGCGGCGCCGTCACCTCCAGCTCCACCACCCCCGGCCGCGGCACCAGGGCCGGGGGCAGCAGCGCCACCCCCAGCCCGGCCGCCACCAGCCCGCGCAGCGTCTCCGCCTCCTCCCCCTCGAACGCCAGCCGGGGGACGAACCCGGCCTCCGCGCAGAAGCCGTCCGTGATCGCGCGCAGCCCGTACCCCTGCTCCAGCCCGACGAACGGCTCCTCGGCCACCTCCGCCAGCCGGATCCGCCGCCGCCCGGCCAGCCGGTGGTCCGCCGGGACGACCAGGTGCAGCCGCTGCTCGTCCAGCGGCCGGGCGGCGAACGCCGGGTCCTCCGGCAGCGGTGCGACCAGGCAGAGGTCCAACTCCCCGGCCCGCAGCCGCTCCAGCATCGCCGCGCCGTAGTCCTGCACCAGCTGGAACCGCACCCGCGGGTGCTCCGCGCGGAAGCCGCGCAGCAGCGCCGGCACCGCGTCCGGGCCCATCGTGTGCAGGAACCCGAAGGCCACCAGGCCCACCGCCGGATCCGCCTCCGCCCGGGCCGCCTCCGCACCCCGCTCCAGCTCGGCCAGCGCCCGCTCCACAGAGGCCAGCAGCAGCCGGCCTGCCCTGGTCAGCCGGACCGTACGGCCCTGGCGGGCCAGCAGGTCCACCCCCAGCTCCTCCTCCAGCCCGGCCACCGCGCGCGACAGCGTCGGCTGCGGCACCCCGAGCAGCGCGGCCGCCTGGGTCACGTGCTCCAGCCGGGCCACCGCCGCGAACCGGGCCAGCCGGGGCGCCAGCAGCACGGCCGGCTCCTCCGGCCCCAACTCGGCCACCCGGTACCGCTGTTCCCCGCCGTCCACCGATTCCGGACCGGACATCCCCGCACCACCTCGACTGATACGCCAGTGCATCGATCATCCACACTTCATGCATTGGACGCATCAACGCCGACAGGCCTACGGTCGACGACATGCAGCCCGCCGATACCGGGGCATCCGTGACCACCCCGGATGCCCCCGCCACCGCCACCCTCACCGCCGACGACCGCCACCGCCCCGGCCAGCGCGCCTTCCGCCGCGCCAACCTCGCCCTGTTCGCCGCCGGGGTCGCGACCTTCGTCCTGCTCTACTCCACCCAGGGCCTGCTGCCGATCCTCTCGGCCGACCTCGACCTCACCCCCGGCCAGGCCAGCTGGACGGCCTCCGCCGCCACCCTCGGCCTCGCCCTCGGGCTGCTCCCGGCCAGCGCGCTCTCCGACCGGTACGGCCGCACCGCGGTGATGACGGCCTCCACCCTCGCCGCCTCCGCGTTCGCCCTCGCCCTGCCCTTCGCGCCGGACCTCACCACCCTCGTCGTCCTGCGCGTCCTTCAGGGCGCCGTCCTCGCCGGGCTCCCCGCCACCGCCATGGCCTACCTCGCCGAGGAGGTCCACCCCAGCGCCCTGCCCTCCGCGATGGGCCTGTACGTGGCCGGCAACAGCATCGGCGGCATGGGCGGCCGACTGCTCTCCGGCTGGACCGCCGCCGGACTCGGCTGGCGCTGGGGCCTCGCCGCCTCCGCCGTCCTCGCCCTGCTCGCCACCCTCGCCTTCCGGCTGCTGATCCCCGCCGCCCGGCACTTCACCCCGGCCCCGGTGGACGCCCGCGCGCTCACCCGCACCGTCGGACGGCACCTGCGCAACCCGCTGCTGCTGCGGCTGTACCTGCTCGGCATGCTGTTCATGGCGGTGTTCGGCGCGGTCTACAACACCGTCGGCTACCGGCTGATCGCCGCGCCCTTCCACCTGCCGGAGTCGATCGCCGCCTCGATCTTCGTGGTCTACCTGGTCGGCACCGGCACCTCCGCCGCGGCCGGCCGGCTCGCCGGCCGCCTCGGCCGGCGCGGCGCCCTCTACGTCTCCATCGGCGTGACCGCGGCCGGCCTGCTGCTCTCCCTCGCCGAATCCCTCACCTGCGCCCTGCTCGGCCTGGTCCTGATCACCGCCGGCTTCTTCGCCGGCCACGCCACCGCCTCCTCCTCCGTCGGCCGCACCGCCACCGAGGGCCGCGCCCAGGCCTCCGCCCTCTACCTGATCGCCTACTACCTCGGCAACAGCCTCGGCGGCACCCTCGGCGCCGACGCCTACCACGCCACCGGCTGGCCCGGCGCCGCCACCGTCGGCCTCACCGCCATGACCCTCGCCGCCGCCGTCACCCTCTACGCCACCCGCCAGGCCCACACCGCCGGCCGGCGTTCGAGGCAGCCGGGCAGACTTTCCGCCAGGTAGACTTTCCCCATGGCAGACCTCAAGCGCCGCCGTCGCCCCCACCTGGTGTCCACGCCCGTGCGGAAGAAGGGCGTGGTCACCATCCCGCAGGAGATAAGAGAGCAGCTGGACCTCCAGGAGGGCGACCAGTTGGTGGTCGCGGTGGAGGACGGCCGCATCGTCCTGACCCCCGCCTCCGTCATCCCGGACGACCAGGCGTGGTTCTGGAGCGGCGCCTGGCAGGAGAAGGAGCAGGAGGTCGACGAGGCGCTCGCCGCGGGCGAGCGGGGCGAGATGTTCCAGGACGGGGACTCCTTCCTGCAGTCGCTCGCCGACGAGGCCGGCCTCGATCTGGGGGAGATCAAGCGCCGTGCCGACGTATGAGTCACTGGCCCACTTCCTGCGCGACTGGAAGGGCCTGACCGCCGCCCAGAAGACCGCGTTCCTGGTCGCGGTGGCCCAGTTCGTCGCCGACCTCCGGGCCGGCCAGGGCTTCCGCCGCGGCCTGCGGGTGAAGAGGATGCAGGGCCACCCGGACATCTGGGAGATGACCTGGGCCCCGGACGGCCGGGCGACCTTCAGCTACGGAACCCCGCCCCAGCACGGCGAGCCCCACATCGTCTGGCGCCGGATCGGCACCCACGACATCTTCGCCCGCCCCTGACCGGTGAGAAACGTCGAGCCGCCCGCCGGTGCACC
>NZ_JBHVEU010000563.1:0-5062 GCF_042802075.1 Kitasatospora sp. NPDC057518 | reverse complement strand
GGACTTGAACGCGCGAGCCTGCTCCGTGATGGCGCGTTCGGTGGGCAGCCGTTCCATCGAGGAGGCGCCGAAGAACCCGGCGATCCCGGTGGTGTGCTCCAGCACGTAGCGGGCGTCCTCGGGTTCGGCGATCGGGCCGCCGTGGCAGAGCACGATGATCTCCGGGTTGACCCGCTTCGCGGCGTCGTGCATCTCCTGTACGGCGGCCGCCGCCTGGTCGAGGGTGAGCGCGGTGGCCGCGCCGATGGAGCCCTTGGTGGTGAGCCCGACGTGCGGGACGAGCACGTCGGCGCCGGCCCGGGCCATGTCGGCGGCCTGCTCCGGGTCGAACACGTAGGGGGCGGTGAGCAGTTCGCGCTCGTGGGCCTGGCGGATCATGTCGACCTCCAGCCCGAAGCCCATCCCGGTCTCCTCCAGGTTCGCCCGGAACGTGCCGTCGATCAGTCCGACCGTGGGGAAGTTCTGCACCCCGGTGAAGCCGACGGCCTTCAGCTGGTCCAGGAAGTTGCCCATGATCCGGAACGGGTCGGTGCCGCACACCCCGGCGAGCACCGGCACCTCGCGGACCACCGGGAGCACCTCCCCCGCCATCTCCAGCACGATGGCGTTGGCGTCGCCGTACGGCATCAGGCCCGCCAGCGAGCCGCGGCCGGCCATCCGGTAGCGGCCCGAGTTGTAGATGATCAGCAGATCGACGCCGCCGGCCTCCGCGCACTTGGCGGACAGGCCGGTGCCGGCGCCGGCGCCGATGACCGGCTTCCCTGCGGTGATCTGCGCGGTCAGGCGGGCCAGGGCTTCGGTGCGGTTCACGGGTGGGCTCCTCGTTCGGTGGGTGTCGTTCGGTGGGGGGGTAACGGCAACGGTCAGGCGTGCGCGGTGATCAGTTGGTGCAACCGGTCGGCGGCCGCGACGGCGAAGGCCGGGTCGTTCAGGTGGGCGTCCAGCTCGCGCAGTTCGACCGGGCCGTCGGCCAGCGCCGAGCGCAGCGCCGCCAGGCCGGCCCGGTCGGCGGCCGGGTCGTGGAACGGCCCGCCCGGCGCGTCCACGGCGGACACCCCGCCGAGCGGCCAGAGCACCGTCACCGGGCCGCGCGCCGCGTTGAGCTTGTGCCCGAGGTCGGCGCCGACGGCGGACATCTCCTCGGCGGTGGTGCGCATCAGGGTCACGGTGGGGTTGTGGACCAGCAGCCGGCGCTCGGCGAAGCGCTCCGGAACGGTCTCCCGGGGGCCGAAGTTGACCATGTCCAGCGCGCCCGGCGCGACCACCTGGGGGATGCCGGCCCGTCCGGCCGCGGTCAGCCGGTCGGGCCCGGCGCTGAGCACGCCGCCGACCAGTTCGTCCGCGAGTTCGGTGGTGGTCAGGTCCAGGACGCCGGCCAGGAAGCCGCCCGCGGCCAGCTTCTCCAGCGCCCGGCCACCGGCCCCGGTGGCGTGGAACACCAGGACCTCGTAGCCGAGTTCGTCCAGGCGCTCGCGGGCGGCGTCGACCGCGGGCGTGGTCACGCCGAACATGCTGGCGCCGACCAGCGGGCGGCCGTGCGGACGCGGGGCGGCCAGCACCCGCTCGTGCCGGACGGCCATGCCCGCGGCGGCCGCCGCCGCGTTCCCGAGGATCAGCGAGGACACCGAGTTGATGCCCGCGACGTCCACCACGCTGTACATCAGGGTGACGTCGCTGCTGCCCACGTACGGTGCCACGTCCCCGCCCGCCATGGTGGACACCAGCAGCTTGGGCACGCCGACCGGCAGCGCCTGCATCGCGCGGGCCGCGATGGACGACCCGCCGCTGCCCGCCACCGCCAGGACGGCGTGCAGCCGGCCCGACCGGTACAGCTCGGCGACCAGCCGCTCGGCGCCCTGAGCCATCGCCGTCACCGCCGCCCCGCGGTCGCCCGCGGAGCGCAGCGCCGCCAGGTCGTGCCCGGCGGCCCGGGCGACCTCCTCCGGGCCGAGGTCGGCGGCGGGCGTGCCGGGGGGCGGCGGCAGCACGCCGGCGTCGACCATGACCACCTCGCAGCCGTCCTCCCGCAGCCGCTCGGCGAGCCACGCGTACTCCGCGCCCTTGGTGTCCAGTGTCCCGACCAGTACGACGGTCGCCATGTCCCTGCTCCTTTGAACGGACGGTGCCCCGATCATCCGGCGGGGCCGGGACGGCGGCCAAGACCACTTGCGGGCAAGTGGCCTGCCGTCGGCCCCGGTCACCGGGCCGGATGGCGGCCGGGGCCACCGGGGCATCATGGACGGCATGGACCGGATCCCCGCCACCCGCCTGTCGCGCCTGCTCACCGGCTGGGCCGCCGACGGCCCGGGGGCCCTGCCGCGGCTGCTCGCGGACGCGCTGCGCGAGCTGGCCGAGCGCGGTGACGTGGCCCCCGGCACCGCGCTGCCCTCGCAGCGGGCGCTGGCCTCGGCCCTCGGGGTCAGCCGCTCCACCGTCACCTCCGCGTACGGGCTGCTGGAGGCGGAGGGACGGTTGGAGAGCCGGCACGGCAGCGGCTCGCGGCTGCGCGCCTCGGGAGCGGTCGGCGAGCCCGTCGGCGAGGGGCGGCTCGCCAGTTTCGGCACCCGGGACGGCGTCGTCGACCTCTCCAGCGGGGCGCTGGAGGGCCTGCCCGCCGTGGCGGACGCCCTCGACTCGCTGTCCGGCCGGGACCTCGCCGCCGCACTCGCCGGTGACGGCTACCTCCCGTACGGGCTGCCGCGGCTGCGCGAGCTGCTGGCCGAGCAGTACCGCGCGGCCGGCCTGCCGACCTCGCCGGACCAGATCCTGGTCACGGCCGGGTCCCAGCAGGCACTCTGGCTGATCACCCAGGGGCTGGTCGAGCCGGGCGACACCGTGGTCGTCGAGGACCCGACCTACCGGGGCGCCCTGGAAGCACTGCGCGCCCGGGGCGCACGCCTGGTGCCGCTGCCCGCGTACGGCTCCCGCTCCGGCGCGGCCCGCGCCACCGACGCGCACGACGACGGGCCCGCCGCCCTGGCCCGGCTGACCGGCCGGATCCGCCCGCGCCTGGTGTACCTCCAGCCGGCCGTGCACAACCCGACCGGGCGCGCCATGACCGGGCCGACCCGACGGGCCTGGGCCGCCGTCCTGGCCGAGCGCGGCCTGTACACCGTCGAGGACAACGCGTACGCGGAACTGTCCCTGTCCGAGGACGGCGCGCCGCCCCCGCTCGCCGCACAACTGCCGGACGGTACGACCGCGACCATCGGCACCCTCTCCAAGCTCTACTGGGGTGGCCTCCGGCTGGGCTGGATCCGCGCCTCCCGCCCGGTCATCCACCGCCTGGCCGAGCTCCGCAAGTCCGTCGACCTCTCCTGTCCGGTGGTGGAGCAGCTGCTCGCGGTGCGGCTGCTCCAGGGGCTGCCGGAGGCGCGGGCCCGGCGCCGCGCGCAGCTGCGTGAGCGCCTCGCCACGGCCGAGCGGCTGCTCACCGCGCAGGCGCCGCACTGGCGTTGGGAGCGGCCGGCCGGCGGCTCCGCACTGTGGGTCGAGCTCCCCGGCACCGACGCCGAGGCCACCGCCCAACTGGCCCGCCGGGCCGGGGTGCTGGTGGTACCCGGGCCCGCCTTCTCCGCCGTCGACGGCTTCCGCAGCCGCCTGCGGCTGCCGTTCGCCGCCCGGCAGGACCAGCGTGACCCGCACGACCAGTACGACCAGTACGACCGGTTGGCCGCCGCCCTGCCCGTCCTCCTGCACAGCGCCGACCGCGCCGGTCCCGTCCGCTGAGCCGCCGTACCCGCGGAACCGCTGAACCGCCCGACCCGCCGACCAACGCCCCCGGCTCAGCGGCGGAGGGCCTGGCGGGTGCGGCGGGCGAGGCGGTGGGCGCGTTGGACGGCGACGAAGGCGGGCATGGAGTCGGCCTGGGTGAGCCGGTACTTGAGGCGGAGCTGGGGGCTGAGCCCGGCCTGGGCCTCGGGGCCGATGGCGTGGAGGAGCCGGGCGACGTGCTGCTGGTAGGCGGCGCGGTAGGCGCGGTCGCCGTCCGGGACGGTCCAGAAGAACATCGGGATCTCCTCGACCAGGCAGTTGCGGTCGTAGGCGCGCAGGTGCTCGGCGAAGGCGGGTTCGGGGCGGGCGAGCAGCCATTCGCGGACGAGTTCCATCGAGCGGACCCGGTCGACGACACCGCGCGGGTCGGTCTTCTTCTGGGTGATGGAGAGGTCGCCGTCCTCGCGCACCCGCCAGTGGTAGACCGGGTCGGCGAGCACGTCGACGCGTGCGGCGAGGAAGTGGTGGGGCACGCTGACCGGGGCGTCCTCGTACAGGATGCCCTCGGGGTACGTCAGGCCGGCGCCGTCGAAGAAGGAGCGCCGGTAGACCTTGTTCCAGGCGGTGCGGTCGGTGACGAGGGCGGGGGTCTCGCCGATGTGGGTGCGCAGCCGGGTCTCGTGGAACGGGCGGCGGTGGGCGTGCGAGGGGCTGAGGCCGGAGGTGCGCAACCGCAGGGCGTTGCCGGCGGCGAAGTCGGAGCCGGTCCCGTCGAGGGTGCTGATCATCAGCTGGTAGGCGTGCGGCGGCACGACGTCGTCGCTGTCGACGAAGGCCAGGTACTCGGTGCCGGGGGTGAGGTGGCGCCAGCCGGTGTTGCGGGCGGCGCCGAGGCCCTGGTTCCGCTGCCGGACCAGTCGGAAGCGCCCGTCCCGCTCGGTGTACTCCTCGGCGATGACGGGGCCGTCGTCGGTCGAGCCGTCGTCGACCAGGACGCACTCGAAGTCCTCGAACGTCTGGGCCGCGATCGAGTCCAGGCACTCCCCGAGGTAGCGCTCGACGTTGTAGATCGGGACGACGAGGGAGAGACGCGGGGCCATCGCACGGCCTTTCGCTCAGGACACGAGCGGACGGGCCGGGCGGCCGTCGACCGCCGGTCACCGACAGTGGCCCGAGCATACGGACCGTATGCGGCCCGCGGGCGAACGCCGGGTTGAATCGAGCGAGCGGAACGGTGCAATCACCGGTCCGCCGGGGCGTCGGCCGCGCCCGGCGTCAACCCGCCCGCGCGGGACGCCCCTTGGGGCGCAAGGGGAGGGCCCCGGACCGCCCGACCGGTCCGGCTGTC
>NZ_JBHVEU010000562.1:0-5074 GCF_042802075.1 Kitasatospora sp. NPDC057518 | reverse complement strand
GGAGAGGACCTCCCGGGGGCGCCTTCGTGCGCGGGGACCGTCAGACGGCCGCCGCCTCCAGCGAGGACTCGGCCGGAGCCTCGCCCTTGCCGGTGCCGCGCAGCGGCACCTCGCGGAGGAACACCGCCGCGGCGATCGCGATCACGGCCACCCCGGCGCCCCACAGGAAGACGGTGTGCATGCCGTTGGACACCGCGTGGTGGTAGGCGTCCTGGACGGGAGCGGGCAGTGCGCGCATCGCGGCCGGGCTCATCTGGCCCGGGTCCTTCGCGCCGCCCGCCGAGGCCTGCTCGCCGAGCCGCTCCTTCATGGTGTCGGCCACCCGGTTGTTGAACAGCGCGCCGAACAGCGCGACACCGAAGGAGCCGCCGATGGTGCGGAACAGGGTGGCGGTGGAGCTGGCCACGCCCATGTCCTTGAGCTCGACGCTGTTCTGCGCGACCAGCATGGTGATCTGCATCAGGAAGCCCATGCCGGCGCCGAGCACGACCATCCAGCAGGCAGAGGTGAAGCTGCTGGTCCCGACGCCCATGGTGGAGAGCAGGATCATGCCGACGGTCATCACGATGGTGCCGATGATCGGGTAGATCCGGTACTTCCCGGTCTTGGTGACGGCCTGGCCGACCACCAGCGAGATCACCAGCATGCCGAACATCATCGGCATCAGCAGCAGGCCGGAGTTGGTCGCCGAGGCGCCCTGGACGATCTGCTGGTAGAGCGGCAGGAAGACGGTCGAGCCGAACATCACGAAGCCGACGATGAAGCCGATGATCGAGACCAGGGTGAAGTTCAGGTTGCGGAACAGGCTCAGCGGGAGCATCGGCTCCTCGACCCGCTGCTCCACGTAGCAGAAGGCGATCAGCGAGGCGGCGGAGAGCGCGGCCAGGCCGAGGATCTCCTTGGAGCCCCAGGCGTACTGCTGGCCGCCCCAGGTGGTGATCAGCACCAGCGAGGTGATGCCGACGGTGAGCAGGATGGCGCCCAGGTAGTCGATCTTGGCGGTGCTGCGGACCTTCGGCAGCTTCAGGGTGACGATGACAACGGCGAGTGCGACGACGCCGAGCGGCAGGTTGATGTAGAAGGTCCAGTGCCAGCTCAGGTGGTCGGTGATGAAGCCGCCGACCAGCGGGCCGCCGATGGTGGCGAGGGCCATCACCGCGGCGAACATGCCCTGGTACTTGCCGCGGTCGCGCGGCGGGACGAGCGCGCCCATGATCGACATGACGCCGACCATCAGTCCGCCGGCGCCCAGGCCCTGCACGGCGCGGAAGCCGATCAGCTCGTTCATGTTCTGCGACAGGCCGGACAGCGCCGAGCCCACCAGGAAGATCACGATCGAGGTGAGGAAGGTGCCCTTGCGACCGTACATGTCGCCGAGCTTGCCCCAGATCGGGGTGGAGGCGGCGGTGGCCAGGGTGTACGCGGTGACCACCCAGGACAGGTGCTCGGCACCGCCGAGGTCGCCGACGATGGTCGGCATCGCGGTGCCGACGATCAGGTTGTCGAGCATGGCCAGCAGCATGGTGACGACCAGGCCGACCATCACGAGGCGGATCTCGCGGGGCGACCGCGGCTGCTCCTCCTCGGTCGTCTTGTCCTCCGGCACCGGGCCGGCGGTCTTGGACTGTGACATGAGGTGGGGTCTCCCGGAGGGTGGTTCGGACGGAGCGTCGTGCCGTGCGGCGGCTCACTTACTTGTCGCCCGGCTAGTTTATCGACCGTCGGCACGGTAGGTTGTTTCCTAGCCGGTCGTCAAGCCAGTTTCCCGACCGGCCTTCTGGGCAGGGAGAATGGGCCCGGGGCGAACACCGCTCCGGGGTCCGCAGTAGTCACCGACGCAGTCATGAGGCAGGCCATGGGCACTCCGCACAGCCCCCGCAGCGACACCCGGGCTCGCATCATCGAGGTGTCACTGGAGCTCTTCGCCGAGCAGGGCTACGAGCAGACCTCACTGCGCGAGATCGCCGACCGCCTGGGCGTCACCAAGGCCGCGCTCTACTACCACTTCAAGACCAAGGACGACATCGTCCTGGGCATCGTCGAGCGGATGGCCGCGCCGATCGACGAGTCCATCGCGTGGGGCCGCAAGCAGGCCTGGAGCCCGGAGATGCGCGACGAGCTGATCCGCCGCTTCGCGGACGGGATGGCCGAGCGGGCCCCGCTGCTGCGCTTCTTCCACGAGAACCAGCCCGCGCTGCGCGAGTCCCCGGCCGGGCTGGCCTTCCGGGACCGCATGATCACCATGATGCAGCTGGTGCACGGGCCGGGGGCGGACTTCCACGACCGGCTGCGGGCCGCGATGGCGCTGTTCACCGTCCACTCGTCGCTGTTCCTGCTCAAGCAGGACAAGGCGGACTGCGGCCACACCCCGAACGTGTGGGGCGAGCAGCCGCCCCCCGCCGGCCTGGACGAGGCGATCGGGGCGGCCCGGGACATCGCGCTGGAGATCGGCGCCGGGATCAGCCACCCCGCCCGCACCACCGGCTGAGGGCGCCGGTCCCGCAGGGCCCGGCGCCCGGGGCGGCTCAGAAGTCCGTGACGCCGTGCCCCGCCAGGTACGCGATCGGGTTGACCACCGCGCCGTAGCGGTTGCTGGTGCGGATCTCGAAGTGCAGGTGCGGGCCGGTCGAGTTGCCGGTGCTCCCGGACAGCCCGATCCGCTCGCCCGCGGACACCCGCTGGCCCGCCGAGACGGTGACCGAGGACATGTGGGCGTACTGCGCGAAGTGCCCGTCCGCCAGCCGCAGCACGACCTCCTTGCCGTACGCGCCGTCCCAGCCGGCCGACACCACGCTCGCGTCGCCGACCGCCAGCAGCGGCGTGCCCGGGGAGACCGCGAAGTCCACCCCGGTGTGGTACCCGGCGGCGTAGCTGCGGTTGGCCTTCCCGTACGGGTTGCTGGTCGGCGCGTTCGGCACCGGCGCCGACCACCCGGGAGTCGGCGCGGGCCCGGGCTCCGGCGCGGGTCCGGCCTCCGGGGCCGGCTCGTCGGCGGGCTCCGGCTCCGGCTCCGGTGCCGGCGGTTCGAACGGCAGCAGGTTGGGCGCCACCGTCACGAAATCCTGTGCCGAGTCGCCGTCGTCGGGCAGCTTGTACGGGCTGGGGCCGGCCACCTGGACCAGCCCCGCGCTCGGCACCTCCGCCCGCGGCACGGTGAAGGCCGAGCTGCCCGGCGTGGTGGGCCGTACGGTCTGCGCCGAGGCGGTGCCCGGGGTGGCCACCAGCAGCACGCCGGCGAGCAGCGTGGCGACCGCTCCGGCCGAGGCCAGCGCGTGGTCGTGCTCGGCCCGCTGACGGCTGCCGGGCAGGGTGGTGTGCCGGGGCGCCCCGAGGGCGCGCAGCGGCGCGGCCTGGGTGCGGACGGCGTGGCCGATCCGGGGCTGCCAGACGGCGGCCCGGGCCGCCGCCTGGGCGGCGAGCCGGCGCAGGGCCGGCCCCACGGGTGGGACGGTGGACATCTGCCGTACCTCACGGATCGTACGAGGGCAGCACGAAGCGCCCGTTCGGGCGCGTGCTGAGCGGGGGACCACTCAGGTGTAACGGTCACCGGGCGGAGTCCCAAACGCGGTGATGTACTACGGCGTGTAGTCATCGTGGCGCCGGAGATTCAAACCGACGGAGCAATGATCATGAGATCGGATCGCGCATGACCGCTCCGGGCCGTCCGCCGCTTCCCCGGCCCCGCTACTACCGCCGGTCGTACCGTGCCGGAGGCCTGTGACCAGCACCACGCGCGGCCGGGGTTTCGCGGGCTCGAACCGCTTTCCGTCCGCACCGCTGACCGGTCCGGCCCGCTGCGGGACCATCGAGCCATGTATGGCAACAGGAGCGAAGACACCGACGCCGGTGACCGCCCGAGCCTGCCGGACCGCCGCTTCGCCGCCCTGCGCGGCTGCGAGCGGCTGCTGTCCGGGGCACGGCCGCAGAGCATCCGCGAACGCCTCGCCGACCTGGCCGGCCCGCCGCCGGGCGCCGCCCCCGACCCGGACGGAGCACCCGACCCGGACGCCGCCCCCGAGCCGCACGGCGCCCCCGACCTGGACGGCCGCCCGGACCAGTACGGCGACGGCGTGGTCCGCACCCTGGAGCACCGGGTCGCCGAGCTGCTCGGCACCGAGGACGCGGCCTTCTTCCCGACCGGCACGATGGCCCAGCAGATCGCCCTGCGGATCCACGCCGAGGCCGCCGGGTGCCGCACCGTGGTCACCCACCCGCTGGCCCACACCGACCGGCACGAGCGGCACGCGCTCGGCGTGCTGTCCGGGCTGCGCAGCCTCTGGCCGACCGCCGAGCCGCGCCAGCCCACCGCCGAGGAGCTGCGGGCCCTGGACGAGCCCTACGCTGCGCTGAGCCTGGAGCTGCCGCTGCGCGACGCCGGGTTCGTGCTGCCCGGCTGGCCGGAGCTGGTGGAGCTGGCCGCGGTGGTGCGGGAGGAGCACGGCGCGGCGCTGCACCTGGACGGCGCCCGGATCTGGGAGTCCGCGGTCGCCCTCGGCCGGCCGCTGCCGGAGCTCGCCGGCCTGGCCGACTCGGTCTACGTCTCCTTCTACAAGACGCTCGGCGGGATCAGCGGCGCCGCGCTGGCCGGCCCGGGCGGCTTCGTCCGCACCGCCCGGGCCTGGCGGCACCGCTACGGCGGCCAGCTCTACCAGCAGTGGCCGTTCGCGCTCGCCGCGCTGGCCGGGCTGGAGCGCGAACTGCCGCGGCTGGCCGGGTACGTGGCGCACGCCCGGACGGTCGCCGGGGCGCTGGCCCGGGCGTTCGCCGCCGTCCCCGGCGCCCGGGTGCATCCGGCCCCGCCGCACACCCACCAGTTCCAGCTCTGGCTGCCGTACCCGGTCGGGGAGTTGGAGGAGGCCGGGCTGGGGCTGGCCGAGGACACCGGGATCGGGCTGTTCGGCGCCTGGCGCGCGGGCGGGCCGCCGGGGCTGTCGGTGACCGAGGTCACGGTCGCCGCGTCCGCCCTCGACTGGACCGCCGCCGACGTCGCGGTGGCTTCCGCCGCCTTCCTGGACCGGCTGCC
Source organism: Kitasatospora sp. NPDC057518 (assembly GCF_042802075.1). Classification (NCBI taxonomy): domain Bacteria; kingdom Bacillati; phylum Actinomycetota; class Actinomycetes; order Kitasatosporales; family Streptomycetaceae; genus Kitasatospora; species Kitasatospora sp. NPDC057518. The sequence goes on along the minus strand of NZ_JBHVEU010000562.1, from coordinate 51 downwards.
GGCCGTCCGGGCCTGACAAAGCGTCCGGCCCGCCCCCGCGCGCTGCGGGGA